>NZ_JBASWB010000081.1:0-88798 GCF_049276255.1 Miniphocaeibacter sp. | reverse complement strand
AATAGGATTCTTGTAATTAAAAATTTGATGAAACCAAAAAATAATTATCAGGCAGCTATATAGCTGCCTGATATAAAAGTAATTTGTTATTTTATTGTATACCAACACTATTTGACAAAGAGCCTTTATTTTAAACAAACTGTTTAACGACATAGGCCTCAGCCACCGCTCATCGGCTGTTGTCTAACGAATTTCTTATCTATGAAATTTTTAAATTCTTCAAAGGTTCCCTTTGTAAAACCCGATTTATTTATTACTATACCTTCAGTTTTATCTAACATAAGATACATATTTTCATTGTCCTGTAATATAGCAACTATTTCTCCGAATTTTATTTTTCTTTCATTTCCATTTTCAAAAACATTCATATGATTAAAAGTAATTTGTATAATTTTTTTAGAAAGTATATTTCTCTGATTTCTTACTTGCTTCAAAGTTTTAGGTATGGCTAAAATAAAAATTAAAAGTCCTATAACTGCTATCCCAGCTAAAATAATACTAAATGTCTTACTATTATTTTTATATTCCATAACTGAAAATATTGCACTGACAACAGTTATAAATAATGCTGATATTCTAGAACCTTTAGTTATTGTCTTTACATATGCTTTTAATAATTTATCATCAAAATCATACTTGTTTTCAAATAATACTTGGTCACTCATAATAATTTCTTCAATCTCCTTTGTTTTATAATTATTCTAACTTTATTTTTTAGCTTAAGTAAAATATAATATCTGTCTTAAATTTAAATAAAAGCATTTTAAAGTCTAGCCTTTTTGTAGGGTATTTTACCATATATAAACAAGCACCGATATATATTTAGAATAATCTTCTTTTTGTTTTATTAAAATAAATAAATCAATTTAAGAACTTATTTATTTAAAATAATTATATTAATTTTACCCTATAGTTTTTTTAATAAACAAAATACACTATTTAAGGTAATTTTCTAACCTAAATAGTGTATTTTAAAATTTGTTACTTAATTACTGTAATAAAAATACCATTCTTAAGGTAAAAATACTCGTAATACTATTGCCTATAAAAATAGCGATTGTCGGTATTAAAACATTCCTTGATCTTCTATATGCCCAATATAGGGGGATTTGACCTAGTCCACCTACAATTATATTTTGAAGTAAAAATCCATTTACCGGCGTTGTAGTTAAGGCTCCAGCTATTACACTTGAGCATATATAGGTAAAAAACATCAATACCCCTCTATGCTTTTGTAAAAAATTACCTATTAGCTGATACATAGCTAAAAATATCATTACATTTATTATTTGATGGGCAAAGTATATAAAAAAATAATAAACGGAAGTTATAATAAACAAGGCTGTACTTTCAAGCTGAGCCGCCTCCAAGGTATTTGTTATATCTATTTCAAAGCTATAAGGAATAAATTCCGAAAGTATATTTCCTAAATTCGTAAAAATTATAAATAAAATTCCATATGCTATAATATACCAAATATTCCTTAGTCTAGGTTTTGCAAATAAGCCCTTTAATCCATTAAAACCACTTGCCCAAACTAGGCCTAATAATATTAGAAACAAGTATATTACACCTGTTAACAATATAATAACAATATCAATAATTCCAGACTCAAACAACAAATTCGCTTCTGCCTTTGCTATTATTTTAGTAATAGGATTTATAGTATTAAGTAGAAGATAGGTTAACCAAACTACAGAAAAAAACTTTATCCATTCGTTAATAGTTAATCTATTATTAGTTTCACAAAAAAGATAAGGCCAGTCTATAGGTTTTTTACTTATGTTCTTATTCATTGTTAACTTCCTCCTCTAAAACTAATCTAATAAATCCTTCTAAATCTATTGAAATAATTCTGTCAATTTTATTTTTACTGGATTCACGATATTTATTTGCTGCCGATTCAAAAACCATGTACAAATATCCATCATTTTCATAAATTTGTTCTAAATGAGAAGGCATGGTAAATTCCGCTATAGCGTCTGAACTATGGTAGATACTTTTATTTAAATCCTTATTAAAAATATATAGTTTAGATTCCCCTGGTCCATAGGATTGGGCTAAAATACTATAATCTTCAAAAAATGCTATACCTTGAACTTTTTCTAAGGTATCTTCACTGGAAATTGCATCTGCTAATATATTAAACTTATCTATTAAATTTTCAAAAGAATACTGCCCCTCAACTTCTCCCTTTTCATTTAACATATACTGTTTAACATTACCCTTTCCTAAGGGATTAAAAAATCCAACATATAAGGCATCTTCAAAATACGTTATATAGGAAGCCCTACTAATATTATTTAATAATACCCTTTGATTATATTTAATTGGTTTGTTTTCCTTGTTAAAATCATATTTCTCAATATCCTCTAATTTTATGGAAAAAATTTCCGCCTTGTTCTTTCTTCTTCCACAAACCCAAAGCTCCTTTGATTTATAATTATAGGCTACCCCACCAACATGTGGTTTACCCTTTAAGACTATTGTCTTTATTAATTCATTTGTATTTATATCCTGTACATATAAAACAGAATTATGGACACTATGACTATCATATGCTGAAGTTATTAAATAATCTTCTGCAATAGTAACACCTTGAGGAGTCATAGAAGTACACATTTCTGCTGTTTTGCTTAAATTATTTAATGTTTTAGTTGCTTTTAAACCTGGCATAACAGGAATATCACTATAATCTATAGTAGCTTTGTCATTATTAACAATATCCTCAAATAAGGTCAAATCATTTACCTCTGGGTATTCCTGCAAGGTTTTTGCAAATATTTCTTCCGAATATACAGGGTCAGAATTTGTTTCCACTAAATTCGTTTTTGGTTCGTATGTATATATTTCAATATTTGCTTCTCCCCAGCCAAACACCAATAAAAATATTAATGTTAAAATAAAAGTTGCTAGTAAAATAAATATACTTTCCTTTTTTAACTTATTTCTCAATATACTTCTCCCTTAAATAAATATAAGCACTAATATTGACCTGAAATATTTTCAATATTAGTGCCCTATACTTTACCCTACTTCTATCAATCCTTTAATATTTCTTAATATTAATAAATTATTCTTCAGGATTTTCCTTAATAAAAGTTCCTTCTTCTAATTCTATAAAAGCTTGATTTAATTCTTCACGGGTATTCATAACAATTGGACCACCCCAAGCTACATCTTCATCTAACATTGGAGCAGAATAAAATGTAAATCTTAAATCATCTGAAGCGCCTTCTACTTCAATAGAATCCCCTTGGTTAAATAAAATAGCTGTTTTTTCATCATATTTCTTACCATCTATTTTACATTCTCCAAGTAAGGTAAATATAAACACCTTTTCATTTGCTTTTGTTGGTATTTCTATTTTTTTACCATTTTTTAAAGCTATATCATATAGAGTTGCTTGAAGATGGTGTGGTGTTGCACCTTTTAAATCATCAAATTCTCCTGATATAACCTTAACTGTATAGTCGCCATAATCCTTAGTAGGCATATCCTTGCCTTTTATATCAAAATACTTAGGAGTTGTCATTTTATCATCTTTTGGAAGATTAATCCATAATTGTAAACCTAATAGTCTATCTGTAGGTTTAGGCATTTCTGAATGTAAAATTCCGCTACCAGCAGTCATCCATTGTGCATCTCCCGATAAAATCTTACCTTCATTTCCTAAAGTATCCTTATGGTCCATTTCACCATTAACTAAATAAGTTACCGTTTCTATTCCTCTATGTGGATGAGTTGGAAAACCTGCAATATAATCATCAGGATTTTCTGAATCGAAAGAGTCTAACATTAAAAATGGATCAAAATCTCCTACTGTGCTATGACCTAAAACCCTTACTAAACTAACTCCTGCTCCATCTTGAGTTCTAAAACCCTTTACTGTATCTACAACTTCTCTTTTTTTCATTTTATCACCTCCGCTACTATATACCCAAATTTCGAAAAAATATCACTATCTAGTATTAATTTCCATTTCATAAATCATTATATTATATTTTTCATCTTCTATTTTTTTATTTTCATATATAAATCCTATATTTTCCCAAAATTTTATAGCTTCAATATTTTCTTCAATTACACCTAATTTGATTTTCATAAAATCTTCTTTAACTAGAAAATTTATTAAATCCTTAATGATTTTACTTCCTATCTTTTTACCCTGATATTTTTTATTAACCATGAAAAAACCTATAAAAACAGTTTTAGAATTCGGATATTTTTCTATTAAATCCAATACTGCAAGTAAATCATTGTTTTTATAAAATCCTAAATAGTATTTAGCATCATAACTTTTACCTTTAGGTAGTGCCTTTAAATCCTTTAAAATAAATTCCCTAGTCAAATCTTCCTTAGAATATTCATAATATTTAGGATTGGTTTTACAAAGTTCATAAATTTCAGAAATATGGTTAATGTTTAATTTTTTAATAACAAATTCATCTGAAATTTCAACATAATTCATATTTACCTCTTTATTAAGTAATGAAATCTTAAATAATATTTAAGATTAATATAAAAAATAACCTAAATAAAATTACTTAGGTTATTTTTATTATTTATTTCCTAGAATAATATAGTTTTATACTTACAACATATATAATCATTCAATATCATCAAATTTATTTTCTATTTCAAAAGGAACTCCATTCCAGTTTCTAAAATAGGCCTTATCTCTACCTATATATTGTAAATAATTTGGTAACACCGGAGTTTTCCCCAGTCCACCTGGACCATTTACAATATAGCTAGGAATTGCCATACCTGATGTTCTTCCTCTTAAAGATTCCATAATTTCTAAACCTTCTTCTACTCTACACCAAAAATGTTCTGTACCTTTTACCGGTTTAGTATGGAATATATAGTAGGGTTTTACCCTAATAGTTAAAAGTGCTTGGTTTAATTTTCTTACAACCATAGGGTCATTATTAACATTATTTAATAAAACCATTTGATTTCCTAAAGGAATTCCTGCATTAGCCAGTTTTTCACAAGCCTCTTTAGATTCTTCAGTTATTTCAGCAGGTGAATTAAAATGCGTATTTACATAAACCGGATGATATTTTTTCAATATATTAACTAGATTATCCGTTACTCTTTGTGGTAAAGTAACAGGTGTTCTTGTTCCAAAACGTATGATTTCAACATGGGGAATAGAGCGTAATTCCTGTAAAAGCCATTCTATTGTACTATCTGACAACATAAAAGCGTCGCCACCAGTTAAAAGAATATCCCTTATTTCTTCATTATTTCTAATATATTCAATATCTTCTTCTAATGTTTTTCTGTCTATATGGTGATCGGTTTCTCCTATTAACCTTCTTCTTTGACAAAATCTACAATACATACCACATTGATTAGTTACCTTTACAATTAGTCTGTCAGGATACCTTCTTGTTATTCCCTCTACTGGTGTTGTTCCCTTTTCATCCATAGGGTCTAAATCACCATGACCAATTAATTCCTTACCTGATGGTATAGCTTGTAATTTTATTGGATCTTTAAAATCTTCAGTATCAATAAGAGAAAGATAATAAGGCGATATAGCAAACCTATAAGTATTTGCTACCTTATCCACTTCTTTAATTTCTTCATCTGTAAGTGGAAATATATTTTTTAATTTCTCTGCAGTATCTATTCTGTTTTTTAATTGCCACCTATAATCTTTCCAATCTTCTTCTGTTCCCTTAAGTTTTTCTAAAATTATCTTCCTATTTTTTTCTATTTCTTCTTTTCTTTCAAGTCCTGTTTTAATACTATCTTTAATTTCTAAATAGTCATTAATAGTGCTTTTTAAATGTTTCCTATAGTCCATAGTTGTATTCCCCTTTCTAGTAGTAATTACAACTTCCTTAATAAACAAGTCCTATAGTTTTGTTTATAATATCTATAACTAATCACAATAATATTATAACATAAACATTTTCACACTATATTTAAAAGCTTTTTTTCTTACTATAGCCATTCTATATTACCGTTTTTCTAATTTCGCTATAATTTTCATAAGTTTTTTCCAGAGCTATTTTTTCCAATATTTCCACTACCCTATAAAGCTCTTCAAATGTATTGTATAGGGCAATAGGAGCTATCCTTATTACATTTGGTTCTCTAAAGTCCGGGATTACCCCTAAATCCCTTAAGGCAATACTTATTTGATAGGCCTTGTTATGGGTTAAACAAATATGTCCTCCCCTTTTCTCATTGTCACGAGGATTGTCTATTTTATATCCATACTTACCTAATTTATTATCTACTAGGTACATAAAATATGCTGTAAGTTTTAAAGATTTTTCCCTGATCCTTTTCATACCTACTTCCTTAAAAATATCTAAAACTCCATCTAATGGTGCCATAGAAAACAAGGAAGGAGTACCTATTTGCCATCCACTAGCGTCTTCTTCATGATCAAATTCATGTTTTAATTGGAATTGTGTTTCCAACTTATTTCCATACCAACCAGCCATTCCCGGCAATTTCTTAAAATGTTTTTCGTTTATATATAAACCTGCAATAGAACCTGGACCACCTGATAGATACTTATAGGTACACCATACTGCAAAATCCGGTTTTATATCTGAAAAATCTATTTCAATTGCCCCTATAGCATGACAAAGGTCAAAGCCTATAATAATATTTCGTTTATGTGCTTCTTCTGTTAATCTTTTCATATCCAATATTTGTGATGACCTATATAATATAGTTGGTAATAATATTAAAGAAACATCCTCTGTCATTGCCTCTATAATTTTATCTTCATCAATATATTTTCCATCTTCAGATTTTACAACTTTTACAGCGTCCT
This sequence comes from Miniphocaeibacter sp., assembly GCF_049276255.1. Taxonomy (NCBI): domain Bacteria; kingdom Bacillati; phylum Bacillota; class Tissierellia; order Tissierellales; family Peptoniphilaceae; genus Miniphocaeibacter; species Miniphocaeibacter sp. Next base: position 81,990 of record NZ_JBASWB010000081.1, on the reverse strand, counting down.
CCACTTCTAAACCGTGAATTCTAATTTGACTGTCTACTGCATATCTATCCGAAGCAAAATTTAAATCATCAACTAATATTTTATATTTTTCCTTTGTCGGTTTATAAAAAGTACTTATAGCTTGATGAATATTGGAAGTAGTACTACCTGTAATAACAACTTCATTATCCTTAGCACCTACTAAAGGAGCCATTTTTTTTGCTAGATGTCTAGAATATTGATGGTATTTCCCATCTTCTATATTCCAAATTTTAATAGCCTCCTCTTTCCAAATATCAAGTATTTTAAGTAGTGATTTCTCCCCTTCTTTTGAAGCTAAACCCAAGGAATTTCCATCCATGTAAATTTCATCTTCTTTTAAATAAAAATGATTTCTATATTCTTTTAAATCATCTTTTTCATCTAATTCTTTAGCAAAATCCAATCCATCTTTAAAATTATAATCCATTCTATACCTCCTATTTCTTCTTATTCTAATTCTATTAGTTTATAAAAAATAAATACATATATAATATTAGTTAAATCGCCTATTTCCTTTTAAAATAAAAGTTTATTTAATATTTTATTTAATATGATAAAATTTACTTATTATACTTAGGAGTAATTTATGAATTTAGATCTTACAGATATAAAAATATTAAAATTATTAGAAAAAAATAGTCGTTTGCCTATTAGACAAATTTCCCAAGAGGTAAATATGTCACAGCCATCAGTAAAACAAAGAATTGAAAAATTAGAAGATAATAATATTATTAAGGGATATACCATTAATATTGATTTTAAAAAATCAGGCTTTTCCCTACCTTTTTTTATTGCCTTAAAGGATTTGAAAATTCATTACGATGTTTTTTCAAAAAGCTTAAAGAATTTTTCTAATATAAGCAAAATATATTCATTAACCGGCAAATATAACTACTTTCTAAAGGGCTACTGTAAAAATCTTGATGAACTTGAAAAAATTTTACTTGAATTAAAAAAATACGGTGAAGCTGAAACCTATTTGATTTTAGACGAAATAAAAAACAATAATCTATTATAATAGATAACCAAGTATACTAATATAAAACTAACACCTGTATTTACAGGTGTTAGTTAACTACTTCTCGTATAATTTATCAAAGTTTATTTCTTTATTTTTAATTCTATCCACTTCACTAGATAAAATTTTTTCTAGTGATTTTGGTATGTTTTCTGTACAAATAATTTTAAAAACCCCTTCAGAAACACCTATTGTATTAACTTTACTAACCTCCAGTCTTTCATTTAAATACGCACCTAGCACCCATTTATATAATGCATCAAAATCATAAACTACAGAAGCTACAACAGTTTCTGAATCAATTTTAGTCCTATCATTTACAAACCCTATGACTTTTACACCTTTTTCTTTTGCAATTTCAATAACTCCTAAATCTGCATCATGAGAATCAACAAATAGGACATCTACACCTTCTTCTATTAACTGACTAGCAATTAATTTTCCTAGTTGTCTGTCTATCCAGCTATTTGTATATGCTCTTATAGAAATCCCCTTTATATTTCTATTTTCTGCTATTCGTATACTATTTTTTTCAAATATATCTAAAGATTTTTCTATTGATTCTTCTGGATAATCTCCTATAACACCTAATTTTCCTGTTTTTGTAATATTACCTGCAATGACTGATGCTAAATAACTAGCTTCATATTCTTTAGGTAACACAGGAGATAAATTATTACCCTTATCATTTTTCCCATTTATTACACAAAATATACTTTTGGGAAAACTTGGTGCTAGTTCTGAAACAGTTTCTTCAAACTGATTACCTGCCAATAAAATTAAATCATACTCTTTTTCTCCGTATTCTTTTATTGTTTTTTCATAATCTTCAATAGCAATATTCTCCACATATTCTACCTTTATCCCTAAATTATTACTTGCTATTCTCAAACCAGAATAATTATTAGCACTCCATCCATCATCATTTATAGGACCTGGTAGTAACAACACAATTTTTTTATTAATTTTTTTTATTTCGTTAATATCTGTATTAGTTTTTAATGGCATAGAACATCCTGAGTTTACAATTAATATTATTAATATTAATAAAAAAATCTTTTTTCTCATAATTACCCCTATTTATATATACAAATCATATTTTATTTCTTTCTATTCCTATATTCTAATGGCGTACATCCAAAAGTTTTTTTAAAAATACCACTAAAATACTTTGTGTCACTATAACCTACAATTTTCGCTATTTCAAAGACTTTTAAGGAAATATCATCTAATAATTCTTTTGATTTTTCCAATCTATATGCTTGTATATAATCAAAAAGATTTATATTCATTTCTTTTTTAAATAATCTACTTAAATAATTAGGGGATACATATAGCTCCTCTGCTATATCTTTTAAACTAAGTTTTTTTTCAAAATTACTTTCTATGAACTCTATAGCTTTAGACACTATTAAATTTGAAGGATTTTCTTCAATTACTGAATTCTCCTCTTCTATAATAAAATTCAACTCTTCTTTAATAGTATCTATTGTTTCAAATAATTCTTTTGTATTAGTTGGTTTTGTTAAATATTTTCTAACTTTCAGCTCTATTGCCTTTTGTGCATATTGAAAATAGCTATATCCACTTAAAATAATTATTTCAGCATCATAATTTTCATTTCGCAATTTTTCAACCATTTCAAGTCCATTCATTCTTGGCATTTTTATGTCTGTAATAATTATATCTGCAGGATTTGTTTTCAAATATTCTAATGCTTCAATACCATTTGAAAATGAATTTAAATTTACTTCTTCCTTGTACTTATTTTTTAAAATCTTAATTAAACCATTTCTAACTTTAGGTTCATCATCAATTATTATTATATTCATTTGTAACAGATTCCCCTTCCCTTGGAATTGTAATAACAACTTTAGTCCCTACATTTCTTTTGCTGTATATTTTTATTCCAAAATCCTCTCCAAAATATAATTTAATTCTTCTATTAACATTTTTTAAACCAATACTGTTTAAATCATCGGTATCTTTTTCTAAATATTCATTTAGTTTTTTAACCTTCTTAGCATCTATCCCCACACCATTATCTACTATTTCAATATTTATATTCTCGTCAACAAAATAAGCATCTATTGTAATATTAATAGCTATATCATATTGCTCACTATCTACACCATGAATTATAGAATTTTCTACAATTGGTTGTAAAATTAATTTTGGTACTTTTTCTCCTAACATTTCATTAGGAATGTCTATAGAGAATTGTAGCTTATCTTCAAATCTGTTTTTTTGAATTAACAGATAGTTTTCAATATTATTAATTTCATCAGAAAGTGGAACAAAACCATTATTTATATCCATGCTGTATTTTAGAATATCCCCTAAAGAAATAATTATATTACTAATTTCATATTCTTCCTTTTCTAAAAGCATCCAATTAATCGAATCTAAAGTATTATAAAGAAAATGAGGGTTAATTTGAGACTGTAATGCTTCAATTTCAGCATTTTTTTGTGTAATCTTGCTTAAATACACTTCATTTACTAGTATATTAATCTTTTGTATTAATTCGTTAAATGAATCTGTTAAAATCCCTATTTCGTCCTTTTTAGAATTTTTTATTTGAACCTTGTACTTATCTTTTTCAGCATTTCTCATAGCTAAAGTTAATTTTTCTAAAGGCTTAGTTAATCCATAAGATACTAAGTACGCCATAATTGAAAAAACCAAAATTGATAAAACTACAAAATAAATTATAAAATCTCTAAGCATAGTATTATTATAAAATATTCTATTGTTAGATATTAATGCAAAGGTTCTCCAACCTGTTACGCCGTTATATTGATTTCTGAAATAATATTTTTCATCATTTAATTTAATATCCATTTCACCATTATCAATATTTGTTTCATTTAAATATTCAATCCATTCAGATTTTATCACTTTATTACTTGCAATAATATTGTTATTTTTGTCCAAAATAAAAACATACTGATCTTTAAAAATATCTTGAGCTAATGGAATTAAATCTTCAAAACCCTCTGAACTTATTTCGATTCCCAAACTTATATTATCACCCAATCCATAACTCATTAAAACTACATTTTCAACTCTATTTGTATATGATACAAAAGCTCTATTAATACCTGACCAATATAATTTACCAGGATTTTCCATCGATTTTTTAAGAATTTCCTGATTTTGAAAATGTTTAGCATAAAATTTACTAATACTATCAAATTTAATATTTTTATAATACATGTCTTCATTATCAACTAGAATAAGACTATTTATATTTCCAAGTATAAGATTTAAACTATCTAATAAGTCTGACATATTATTATCTATGCCTCTTCTACCCCCATCATTCAATAATGTTTCTTTAATATCTACCTTATTAATATCATTTATAATAGTATCTATATATTTAATTTTAGAATTAATATTTATATCTATTAAATTTACCATATTTGAAATATTCTGTTTCCTGCTTTTAGAGGCAATATTTCTTGCATAATAATAGGAAAAATAACCTATTGCAGTTCCTTGAATTAAAATTGAAACAATAAATATAATAAAAAACTTAGTTCTAAATTTCATTTTATCTTATCCTTCGTTTTATTAAAAATAATAACTTCTAATTATAATTATAGTATACTAAAATTAAAAAACATGCTAAATTTAATATTTATACAAATACAAAAAATTTATTTTCAGTATTTATCCACTAACTTACCTACTACTCATTTAATTTCATCCATTCCTCCATTAATTCACTAAGTTTTTCTTCAATAGTACCCTTTTCCTTTAATAACTCATTTAGTTTAACAAAATCCGCTGCAAATATTTCCATTTCTTCTTCTATTTTTTCTATTTTCTCATCTAATATAGAAATTTCATCTTCTATTAATTTTATCTTTATAGGATTCTTTTTCTTTTTTATATTTCTATTATTTTTAAGCAACGCTTTCTTTTCTTTAATTTCAATATTTTCTTCTCTTGTTTTTTCTTCTGTCTTTTTCTCAATATAATAATCGTAATTTCCTAAAAATTTATTAAATCTTTTATCTGAAAGTTCATAAATTGTATTGGCAAGTTTATTTATAAAGTATCTGTCATGGGAAATAAAAATTAAAGTTCCTTTAAATTCCATTAAGGTTTCCTCTAACATTTCCCGACTTAAAATATCTAAATGATTTGTCGGCTCATCTAATATTAATGTATTTATTTCCTTATGCATTAATTGACAAAGCCTAAGTCTAGCTCTTTCTCCTCCGGAAAGGTCCTTAACTCTTTTAAAAACATCTTCGCCAAAAAATAAGAATTTAGCTAAAATTCCTCTAGCTTCTTCTTCTGAAAATAAGAAATCATATCTAAAGGTGTCTAGAATGTTTTTATTTTCATCTTTAAATGTAATGTTTTGTTCTAAGTAACCTATTTTAACATTAGACCCTATTTTTATTTCTCCCTTGTCCTGTTTTTCCTTCCCTAAAATCATTTTAATTATAGTAGTTTTACCAGTGCCATTTTTTCCTATTATAGACACCTTGTCTTTAAATTTAATATTCATATTAAGGTCTTGGAAAAGAATCTTCTTACCATAACTTTTAGAAACATCCTTAATATTTAAAACTTCATTTCCAGACCTACCCTTAATTTCAAAATTCAATTTCATATTACTTTCCTTTAAAGGTTTGTCTAAAACTTCCATTTTATTAAGTCTTTTTTCCATACTAAAGGCCCTACGAAACATATTTTCATTGTCTCCCCTAGCAGCCCATTCCTTCATTCTTTTTATGGATTCTTCCATAGATTTTATTTCCTTTTGTTGATTTTCAAATTTCTTTAATTCCTCTTCAAAAAGTCTTTCTTTCTCCTTTAAATAATAAGTATAGTTTCCAAAGAATATATTAGCTTTTTTATTGGATATTTCTACTATTTTTGAAACAACCCTATCAAGAAAATATCTGTCATGGGATATTGTAATAACAGTTCCATTGTAGTTAGAAATATAATTTTCCAGCCAATCTATTGACTCCATATCCAGATGATTTGTCGGCTCATCTAATAATAAAATATCGGGAGATTCTAATAATATTTTTCCAAGTAGTACTGTAGTTTTTTCTCCACCACTTAGAGTATTGAATTTTGAATTTATAATATTTTCATTAATTCCAAGACCAACTGTAATTTTACTTAACTTTTCTTCTATATCATAGCCACCAATTAATTCAAATTCCTCTTGTAATTTTCCATATATTTTAAGAATCTTTTCTAACTCCTCCCCTTGTAAATCCTTCATTTTGTTTTCCAGTATTCTAAGTTCTTCTCTTTTTTCATGTTCTTCTTTAAAAGCTAAATTTAAAATATCCCTAGCGGTTCTATCTGATGAATAGTTAGGTACTTGCTCTAAATATCCTATTTTACTATTTTTACTAATAAAAATTCTTCCCTTGTCAAGGCTTTCAAGTCCAGTTATTATTTTAAATATAGTAGTTTTTCCTGAGCCATTTTCTCCTACAATTCCTATTTTTTCTCCTTTATTAATCTGTAAGTTTAAATCTTTTAAAATATTTTCTATTCCAAAGTTTTTTTCTATATTATTTAAAGATATTTCTATCATATTATTTCTCCTTTTTATTTAAAAATATATACAAAAAAGCCTAAGTAAAATACACTTAGGCCTAGACATATTTTTATACATATTAAAAGCCTAAGTAAAATATACCTAGGCTAATTTATTTCTATAAATTATTATTGGTAAATCATTTTACTTTAGTTAGTTAAATTTAATTTTAGACACACCTATCCCCTTAACTGTTTCTACATACTGTGTAATTATAATTAATTGAGATAATTTGTCGTAATTAAGATTAACTAAAGTCTCCATTTTTCACCTTTCCTTAATAAGATAAGTATATCAAAAGAAAAAATTAAAAGCAATTTCAAATAGACTTTTCCAAGTTATGCATATAAGTCTATTAGTTTTAAAAATTTATTTAGTGAATCTGTCTTATATTTGCTTTTATTTAAAACAAGACTTATATTGTTAAATATTTCAAAATCCTCTATTTCTATTTCCTTAATGGAGCCTTTTTCCAATTCATTTGAAAGTAAAATTTTAGGTAAAATAGATATTCCTAAATCATTTTTTACCCCCTCTACTAATGAATTTGTATTTACAGATTCCCATACGGGATTTGCCTTGTAGCCTTTTAAAGAAAGGGCCGCATCAAATTCATCTCTAACAGAGCTTCCTTTCTCCCTTAATAATAAATCCTTTTTAAGTAATTCTTCTATTGAAATTTTATCTTCCTTATAGTAATTATTTGAACTAATGGCTATTAACTTATAAGATGATATTTGTTTTACTTCAAATTTATCAACTAGTATATTGCCCTCTATAAATGCTAAATCAACTTTTCCCTGTTTTAATAGCTCTAACGAAGACTCTGCTTTTTGTATTTTTACAATTACTTTTGTTTTAGGTGATAGCTCCTTAAATTTTTTAATTAATTCCGGTAGTTTTTTTTGAGAAAAAGTTATACAACAGGCTATATGTAAAGGCGTATCCTGCTCTAATATTTTCATTCTAGACTCTAGTCTTTCTATGCTTTCTAGTATAGGTAGTATTTCCTCTAAAAATATTTCTCCAGTTTTTGTCAACTTTACAGATTTATGTAATCTTTCAAATAATTTTGTTCCTGCTTCTTCTTCTAATTTTTTCATAGAATGGGAAACTGCTGACTGAGTTATATACAAATTATTAGCCGCTTGTGTAAAGTTTTCAGTTTCCGATACTTCCCTAAAAATGATACATTGTTTTAAATCCATAATTCCTCCTTGTCATGAATTATATTCATATTATTACTAGTATAATATCATTTCACAAATGATAAAACAATATTTATAATAGAAATCACATACTTGGAGAGTGATATTATGAAAAACAAATTAAAACTTTATTTCTGGCTTCTATATGTAAACCTATTTATAAGCTCCTTTACCTTTGGAGGTGGGTATGTAGTAGTTCCAATGGTTAAAAAGTATTTTGTAGAAAACAAAAATTTAATATCTGAAGATGAACTAATGGAAATGGCTGCTATAGCTCAATCATCTCCCGGCTCTATTGCTGTAAATTTAAGTATTTTAGCAGGTAAAAAGGTTGCTGGAATTCCCGGAATAATAATAACCCTTGTTAGTTGTATTATTCCTCCTGTGGTAATTTTAGGATTAATTTCAAAATGGTATGTAGCTTTTTCAAATAATATATATATAAATGCTGTACTTAGGGGAATGCAAGCCTGTGTAATTGCTTTAATAATAGATTTAGTAATCGATATGTATAAGTCTATTATTAAGGAAAACTCTACCCTATTAAAAATTCTGGCTCCATTGTCTTTTATAGCTTCAGCATTTTTTAATATTAATGTAATTTTAGTTTTGGTTTCAAGCTGTCTTATTAGCTTCTTTACCTTGTTTTTTAAGATGAAAAAGGGGGAAAAAGTTAATGATTTTTAAATTATTTCTTATATTCTTTAAAATAGGTTCTTTCAGTATTGGCGGCGGATACGCTATTATGCCTTTAATACAAGAACAAGTTGTAAACCAACAACACTGGATTACAGAAAAAACTTTTACGGATATTATTACAATATCCCAGATGACACCAGGCCCTTTAGTTGTTAACAGTTCCACTTTTGTAGGAATGCAAATTTCAGGTCCACTTGGCGCAATTGTAGCTACCTTTGGCTCAATTATAGGTGGAATTATTATTTCCATTATTTTATATAACTTTTTTGCTAAATATAAAAGTTCACAATATGTTTTTCAAGTATTAAATAGCCTAAAGGCATCATCTTTAGGATTAATAATGTCTGCCGGTTTTACTATGCTTTTATTGGCATTTTTTAATAACTCCGATTTTAGAGCTATTTCATCTATTAAAAATATCGATATTATAGCAGTTTTAATTGCAATAAGTTCCTTATTTATAATAAGAAAATTTAAGATAAACCCTATAATTATGATGATTATAACCGGATTTGCAGGCTTGTTTGTATATGCATAAAAAAACTATAATTCTATTTAGAATTATAGTTTTTTTATAGTTTTATTCCTTTTCTTTATAACCTAAGTTTTCGTAATTTTCTTTTACTGTTTTTAATGGAACATTTCCATCCTCATCTACTAAAGCCTTATATTCCGAATCCTCATTTTCCTTTAAAAATGTTGGCATATCAATAGTAAAAGTCGCCTTTACCGTCTTATCTTTATATTCTACATTAAATTCGGCGCCTTTAATTTTATCAAGTCCAGATTTCATAGCTTCCATCATTTGTTTTTCCAGTTCTGAACCACCATATTCGCCTTCAGATTCTGAAATGATTTTTTGTACATTTTCTTTTCCGTCATATTCAATAGTAATAATATTTTCTTCGCCGTTTTGTTCTCTAACATAAACAACTTTTCCACCTTTTGAACTACAGGCTACTAAAGTCATGAATACTGCAAATAATAAAATAAGTATTTTTGCTTTTTTTATTTTTTTCATATACTTCTCCTTTTTTTAATTCTAGTTAATATTAGCATATTTATATTTTAATAACAATTATTTCTTAATGTTTCTATTTCCATAGTTGTTTTTACTCTTTCTAACTATTTTTTTTATCTGCTCTACTAGTTTATAATTGAATTTACTTGATACGTGTTTATTTAGATAAGATAGATTGTAAAATTAAATGTAACACATAAAATAAAAAACCTATACCTAGCACAAATCTATATATGTCACGATTCGATATTATTAAATCTATTTTTCACCTAGTAGTGTAGTTTGATTCGTGTACCCTTCAGGGTATAAAATATCATTTCCCATCTTTAGTTGCTGATTTTCTTTTTGTAATCTCATTTATTCATTTTCTTCTTCTGTTAGATTATCATCTATTTTAAATGATTTAGAATTATTATATCTTATAACCCAACTTCTTAATGCAGCTGTTGAAACGCCATGTTTTTCAATTAGACTACAATAGGTATGGTTTCCTCGGTTATAGATTTTTATCTTTTGTTCTTTAAATTTATCATCGTGTCTCTTACCTTTACCGCTCATGATTTCACTCCTTGGTTTGTGTTTTTTTACTTCTATCATATTTGGTATAAAACTGTCCTATTTATTCTAACCTATCCAGAAATGAGTATATGGTCTTGCAGAGGTTTATATTCGCTGTTGTAAAAATGGATCTAAGAAACCTGTACCAAAACATAAAAGTTATACTAATAATAATTAATCAAATGGAAATACAAAGTATTGTATAATATTCGCCATTGCAAAATTATAAAGTGGAAAGAGAACTAATACAACAGGTTTCAAAACATGAAAACAGGTATAATAAAACAGTTAAATATATTTTAAATTTTAAAAATTCTAATGAAATAATAAATGAATACTTTCAAAATATTGCTTAATAAAAATAAGATTCTAGGAAAAATTTTCTCAGAATGTAACATATATCTTGACAGTAAAGAAAAAACTACAAGGAAATCTTTTGGATAAATTGATTTTTTCTATTACTTTTAGTATAATAAAATATATATAGTTAAATATGGTAAATTATTTCTCGAAGAAATATTTTAGGACAGAAGTTCTCTAGAGCTTCTGTTTTTTATTTTTAGAAAAGAGGTATATTATGAATTTATGGGAAAAAGCTGTAAAATTCCATGGACATCATTGTCCTGGACTCGCTATTGGAGTCAAGGTGTGTGAAGCAGCAATGGAAAAAATGGGAATAGATCCAGATATTGATGAAGAGATAATATGTATTGCAGAAAATGATGCCTGTGGTATAGACGCTATCCAATCATTACTTGGCTGTACAGTCGGAAAGGGCAATTTAATTTTAAAAAACATCGGTAAACAAGCCTTTACTTTTATAGATAGAAAAGAGAATAAGGCTATGAGATTTTATTTAAAATCTCGAAATAATGGTCTTGAACGTTTAGAGTATCAAAACTATCTACTGAATTCCAGTATAGATGAACTTTTCAATTATAGATATGTGAATATACTCATACCTGAGAAAGCAAGAATATTTTCATCTGTCACCTGTGAAATATGTAATGAACAAACCTCTGAAAACAATATAAGACTACAGGATGGTAAGAAATTATGTCTTGATTGTTATGATGACTATAGTAGGGGGTGGTAATATGAATTTTAAAAAGTTTTTTATTTTTTTTATAATACTTACCACTTTACTAACTAGCTGTTCCAATAGAAAAGATAGTAAGGATATCAAAGCTACCGCGAATTACAAAATCAATACAAAAACCATAACCGATATTAATAATCGAAATGTACAAATACCCAAAAATATAAATTCCCTGATATGTGTTGGTGTTGGTGGACTAAGGTTTACAACTTATATGGACTCTGTGGATTTGGTTGTGGGCGTAGAAAAAAACGAAGTAGATTTAAATATCCAAAAGCCCTACAACTATATAAATAACAAGAAATTCTCCTCTCTTCCTATTATTGGGGACAATGGAACTACATATGATGAGGCAATAGTTAATTTAAATCCAGATATTATCATAGCCTCTCTTGATGGAAGTACTGCTGATAAATTACAACAAAAATTAAATATCCCCGTTGTTACCATTCCAATAGTAGATAATATATTTGATAATAGCTGCTATAAAACCATTGAACTACTAGGAGATATTTATAATAAAGAAGATAGGGCAAAGGATTTAACAGACTACATTAAAAGTCTTCAAAGGGATTTGGACAATCGGACAAAGAATATTCCTGAAGATGAAAAACCCTCTGTCTATGTTGGTGGTATTTCATTTAAGGGGCTCCATGGTTTTGATGGTACAGAAGCCAATTACTCTCCTCTACTAGCTATAAATACTAATAGCCTTGCAGATTTAACCGATGAGAAAGGACCTTTTAACATAGATCTAGAACAGGTATTAAATTGGGATCCTGATATTTTATTTTTAGACATAAATGGAATGAAATTAATCAATGAACAGTATCAATCCAATCCAGATTATTTCAATTCTTTAAAGGCTGTCCAAAATAATGATGTATATTCTCAAATCTCCTTTAGATTTAGTGCCATAAATGTGGAACTGGCATTTGTCAATGCCTACTATATTGGAAAAATCATCTATCCAAATAAATTTGAAGATATCGATCCTATAAAAAAAGCAGATGAAATATTTGAAAAGATTCTAGGTGTAAAATACTATGATAATTTAAAAAACAATAATTATGAATTAAAAGAATTAAAAATTGGGGATTAAAATGGAAAATAAATTATATGAATATAAAAAACTGGAAAATAAAAATAGATTGTCGCTAATGATACTTTTATTTCTCCTACTAATTATATTTATCTTCTCCTTATATACTGGATTATACTATATCGATTTTATTGAAATAATCAAAGGAATATTTGGTAAATCCATGGATTCCAATGTAAATACAATAATATACAATATGCGATTACCTAGAGTTCTAACAGCTACTCTTGGTGGTTTAGGACTTGGCATCACCGGTTGCATTCTTCAAAGCATATTGGCCAACCCACTTGCTTCTGCTTCAACTTTAGGAATTTCCCAAGGAGCTTCCTTTGGTGCTGCTTTTGCTATAATCGTCTTGGGTGCTGGAGTACAGGGTAGTAATGTAGATAGTATGAACTTTTCCAACCCCCTACTTATAAATATTTCCGCATTTATATTTAGCATTTTGATATCATTTTTGATTTTATCATTATCAAAATTTAAAAAGATCAATTCTAAAGGTATAATATTAGCTGGTATTGCTCTAAGCTCCATGTTCCAAGGTGCTACAACATTAATTCAATTCTTTGCTGATGAAGTTCAATTAGCATCGGTGGTATTTTGGACCTTTGGAGATCTAGGTCGAACTAGTTGGAAAGAGGTCATGATTATGGCCTTGGTTATAATTCCCAGTATACTATTTTTTATCTTAAGGTCTTGGGACTTTAATGTTTTGGAAAACGGTGATTCCATATCCATAAGCCTTGGGGTAAATATTAGCAGAGTTAGAGTCCTATCCATATTAATATGTTCCTTTACAATTGCAATTATAGTCTCCTATGTAGGGTTAATAAATTTTATAGGGTTGGCATCTCCTCATATAGTAAGACGTTTTGTAGGTAGTAATCATAGATATCTGCTTCCTGGATCCGCATTGACAGGAGCCATATTGCTTCTATTATCGGATTTACTTGCAAGGTTGATAACCAGTCCAATAATATTGCCAATTGGTGCTATAACATCATTTTTAGGTGCACCTTTATTTATCTATATTCTATTTAAGGAGGATTCCAAAATATGATCATCGTTGAAAATATAAATTTTAAATACCATAATTCCAATAGCATTTTAAAGGATATAGCCTTTTCTGCAAAAGAAGGAGAATGTATAGCCATATTGGGAAATAATGGTGCTGGTAAAAGCACTTTGCTCAAATGTTTAAATAGAATATTAAAACCTCAATCTGGAGTGGTTTATATAGATGAAGATAATATCTTCAACCTATCCTTAAATAAAGTTGCTAAAAATATAGCCTTTGTTGAACAAAATGGCAGTGGAAATGATTTAACGGTTTACGACACTGTAATGCTTGGAAGAAAACCATATATAAGTTGGCGAGAAAGTTCCAAGGATAGAGAAATAGTTGAGAACATATTGGTGGAAATGGATTTGATGGATATGGCAACTAGAAGTTTTAAAGAACTAAGTGGTGGTGAGCAACAAAAGACCATGTTGGCAAGAGCATTGGCTCAACAACCAAGAGTGTTACTACTGGATGAACCCACCAGTAACTTGGATTTGCGTAATCAATATGAAGTGTTGAATACCATAACCTACATATGCCATAAAGAAAAAATCACCTCTATAGTAGTGATTCATGATTTAAATTTAGCCCTTAGATACTTTGATAAATTTATTTTAATAAAGGATAATGAAATATATGATTATGGATACAAGGATATAATCAATCAAGAGAATATATCGAAGGTCTATGGAATAGATGTAAATATATACAATATAAATGATGAAATGATTATTTCACCAATAGTAAATTAAAAAAGAAAGGATAATCTACCTGACCAAAATTTAGACCAAAAATCTAACAATTAAGAGGTCAATTTTTCATTGGCAAAATATAGTTTTGAATTTAAACTAAAAATATTAAAAGAATATATAGAAGCTTTGGGAGATTATCAATATTTCGCTAAAATTTTTTGGCTCTTTGACAAATAGTGTTGGTATACAATAAAATAACAAACTACTTTTATATCAGGCAGTTATATAGCTGCCTGATAATTATTTATTGTTTTTGGACATAGAAAAACACCCCTTATGTTTTTTACTTATGTTATCATAAATGTCTAACATTTGGGGTGCACATAACCAAAAGCTACTCTTTTTTATACTTTTAATAAAATTATTAATGACTTCTAAATGACCATTTGTAACATTGGTATTTAATGAATTTTCTACACATATAAAATATTCTAATAAAGTATTTATAGCTATCTTCATTTTCTCACTTACTGTATCCTTATATAAAACTAAATAATCCTTTAGAATTCTTACATTTAATATCAGATAAAAGAATTTTATAAACCTCATATGTTTTCTGTAAAGTATTATTAACAGATACAGTTTCATTTACCACATCAGATGCACTTTTCCACTTATGAAAGTGTATTCATTTACCAAAGCGGATTATATCGGAAGTATTTTATCTGTTATATCTAAAACAAGACCGTCACTTATTTTTAAACCAAGTGTAGCCTTTAAATTATGTATTTCCTCTACCTGCTCTTTTATTTGTCTAGTTGATAAACCTCTTGCATTCATAGATATTATCCTCTACTAAATTTCAGAAGTATCCTTCTGATGTTTTTTTACTATATGTAACTCAAAACTAGATTCTACATCCTCCAGTACTGATATTTCTTACTCTCCATAGGATGATTTGATTTTCTTGTTTTATATCCATTTCAGGCTTTATTATCATCTGTTTTTCATAGAGTTCATATCCTAAATGATTTTCCCTTTCTGTTTCCAACATATATTGAACTGTACCTCCTAGTAAAGCTTTCAACGCTTCTTGAATATCTCCTACAGATTCGCTATCATACATTTCAATTAAACTTCTTATTCTTTTCTCTCCTTACTAAATCATCTTTTCCCCATTTAAATAACCATATCATAGAGTGCTGTTTTTACAGACTTTTTTCACAGGCTCAATCCGCTCTGGAAAAATCCAACTTTTTTGGGTCACTTTATAACCTTTCTTTTTAATTTATTATTTGAATTACCAATTCGACCATCTCTTCAATATATTCTGACAATTTTTTATCTCCAACTCCTACTAGGTATATGTGGTCATTAGAAATTGGAAGTATCACCTTTTCTGCATTGCTATTCATAACTGCTGAAGACATTTGTTGAGAAATTTCACCATACATTGAATTCTCTATCAGTATCCCTATAGGACCTATGATAATATCCACCTTTTCACAATTATATATCCATGCATTTTCACCGGTAGCTCCGTGTTTAACACCTGCTTTCATCATATTCGAGGTTGCTACCGCATTAGTTCCCACTACAATTAAATCTGAATCCACCTTTTCCAATATTAAATTCTCTGCAAGTCTTCTTCCAAAGCCTCCACCCTGTCCATCTAAAATGGCAATTTTTTTCCTATCCATATAATCTACCTCCAATAATTTACATTCATTATATTATAATTATCAATTTAAAATCAACATATAGATAAATGGGTAAATTATTAAATAGAATGATGAATTAATATAGAATAATTCAATATGGAAATAAACATTGAATAAAGTGATTTATAGAGTTAACTTTGAAGATGTTTATAAAATCCTTCATATATTTAAAAATATGCTCTAGAACCAACAAATTTAGCTATATGAACATTTGACTTTATTTCCTACATTTGTTATTATTTAATAAAGAATTTGCACTAAGCAATAATACTTATCTACATATAATTATCGTGCAGCACGAAGCTACATAGACGGTCAGAAGGCCTGTTTACAACAGATACCTTCTTTTTTTGTGCTCTTTTTTATTTAAGTTTACACACCAGTTCATCATACAAGGAGAATATTATGAAAAATGATAATTATAAAACTATTCCTAAAGAACTTTTTGATATTTTAAAGGAAATTCCCAAAGCCGCCTTAGCTTATTCCGGAGGAGTGGATTCAAATTATTTACTCTATGCTGCAAAAAATTGTGGTGTCGATATTAAACCCTACTACATAAAATCAGATTTTCAACCTGAATTCGAATTAAAGGATGCCATTGAATATGCGAAACAATTGGGATTTGATTTAAGGATAATTCCTCTAGATATATTAAAGTTTAAAGAGGTATATTCCAATTCAAAAAAAAGATGTTACCACTGTAAAAGAAACATTCTATCTAAAATATTGGAGGAAGCCAATATGGATGGATACGAAATTCTTCTAGATGGAAACAATGCCAGCGATATGGAATCGGATCGTCCAGGTATGACTGCTGGTAAGGAATTAAATATTATCTCCCCTTTACGGATAGGAAATTTAACTAAGGATTTAATTAGATATTATTCTAAAAAAGCTAATTTACCAAGTTGGAACAAACCCGCTTATTCCTGTTTGGCAACTAGAATTACTACGGATACAAAAATAGAAAAAAGTCTTCTTATCAAGGTGGAAAAGGCTGAAAACTTCTTATTCGACCTTGGCTTCGATGATTTTCGTGTAAGGGTACTAAATGGAGAGGCCAAAATTCAATTAAAGGAAGATCAAATATTTAAATTGATAAAAAACAGAAAAAGAATATTGGATAATTTCTCAAATATATTTAAATCTACCAATTTGGATTTAAAAACAAGAGACTAGGTGATAATATGAATGATTTAAAATTGATGAATTTATTAAAAGAAGTTCAAAATGGAGGCAGAACTCCAGAGGAGGTATTGGAGTCTATAAGAACAAACCCCTTTACCGATTTAGGTTATGCCAAAATTGACAACGAAAGAAAAATGAGACAAGGCGTTCAAGAAGTTATTTACGGTGCCGGCAAAAGTATTGAGCAAATTGATGGAATTGTTAAGAGCATGTTGGAAAACAATTATAAAAACATTATAATCACTAGATTAAATGAAGAATACGCCAATATTTTAAAGAAGAAATATAATTTAACATACTCTTCCATGGCTAAATTTGGAATAGTGAATTATGAGGAGGAACGGGATAAAAAAGGGAATATTGTAATTGCTTCCGCTGGTACAAGCGATATGTCTGTAAGCGAAGAAGCAGCATTGACTGCTGAGGTTCTCGGAAATAATGTAACTCGACTATACGATGTAGGCGTTGCAGGATTACATAGATTACTAGCACATTTGCCATCCCTTAATTCTGCTAGGGTAATAATTGCAATAGCCGGAATGGAGGGAGCTCTTCCCAGCGTCATCGGTGGATTAGTAAGTTGTCCTATTATTGCTGTTCCTACTAGTGTGGGTTACGGAAGCAATCTAAGAGGTGTAACAACGCTTTTAGCAATGTTGAACTCCTGTGCTTCAGGGGTTTCCGTAGTAAACATAGACAATGGATTCGGTGCCGGTTTCATAGCAAGTAGAATCAATAAAATGGAGAGTGTAAAATGAAAATACTTTATTTAGAATGTAGTATGGGTGCTGCTGGAGATATGTTAATGGCATCTTTATTAGAGCTTATTCCGCAAAAAAATGATTTTATCGATAAAATAAATAATTTAGGAATTCCCGGTGTTAAAATCACTTATGAAAAAAGTGAAAAATGTAGCATTACTGGAACGAAAATATCTGTTTCCATAAATGGTGTTGAAGAAATAACAGAGGATATACTCTCTAAAAACCCTATTGAACATGGTCATAGTCATGAACACGGTCATAGCCATGAACATGGCCATAGTCATGAACACGGTCATAATCACGAACACGGTCATAGTCATGAACATGGTCATAATCATAATGGGATGAAGGATATAGAAGAAATAATCACTTCTCTTTCCATACCTGACAATATAAAAAACGACGCCCTAAGTGTTTATCAATTGATTGCTGAGGCAGAATCTAAATCCCATGGCAAGCCAGTTGAACAAGTTCATTTCCATGAAGTTGGAACCATGGACGCCGTTGCAGATATTCTAGGAGTATGTATGCTTTTAGACGAAATCAATCCTGATAAAATAGTAGTTTCACCTATTAATTTAGGCTATGGTCAAGTTAGATGTCAACATGGAATACTACCCGTTCCTGCACCTGCAACAGCATACATATTAAAAAGTGTTCCAACTTATTGCGGAAATATCGAGGGGGAATTATGTACACCTACAGGAGCAGCCCTATTAAAATATTTTGCAGATGAATTCTCTACACAACCTCTAATGTCCATTTTAGAAATAGGTTATGGAATGGGGCAAAAGGATTTTCCACAAGCTAATTGTATCAGATCATTTTTAGGAGAAACCAAAGATAGCGATGAAAAAATAATAGAGCTCGTCTGTACCCTAGACGATATCACTGGAGAGGATATAGGATATACCATGGAATTACTATTTAAAAACAACGCTGTTGATGTTTTCATAGTGCCTATTCAAATGAAAAAAAATCGTCCTGGCAATTTATTGGTATGTAATTGTAAACCAGAAGATGAAAAAAATTTGTTAAAAATAATTTTAAAACATACCTCTACATTAGGAGTTAGAAGATATATTACTGAAAGATACACTATGAATAGGACAAATATGGTTTTAAATACCATTTACGGTGAGGTAAATGTAAAAAAATCCTTTGGACACGATATTGTAAAAACTAAATTCGAATATGAGGACCTTGTAAAAATTGCTAAAGAGCAAAATCTATCCTTAAATGAGGTTAGAATGGAATTATATAAAAAATATCTTTAAAACAATTCTTACTTTTTAAGGATTATTAATAAAAAAAGACAGATAAAAATTATCTTAACCCCTAAATCCGAATAAGGATTTGGGGGTTTTGAAATATCGAAATATAATTTAAAACTTTGGCTCTTTGTTAAATAGTATTGGTATATAATAAAATACAGGAGGTTAGGATGAAAAAATATTTTAACAACAAATTATTAAATTTAACTGTAGCCGTGTTTCTAGTCCTTATTTCAGTTTTAAGCATAGCTATAAAAGGATTTACCTTAGACAAGATACTTATTCTTCCATTCTCATGGATTATAATGATAACCTGCATTAATGATATTATAAGAATGATAAAATTCTACAATAAATCAAAACATTTAAAAATTTTAAAAATATATTCTAAAAAAAATGTATTCCATTTTTTATCAGCTATTTTCTTAATAGTTTTCCTACCTATTGTTACATATTTTGAAAGTGATTTAATAGATTTACTACATATGTATCCAATGTATATATTAATTCCCTTAATTCCTTCCATGATACTTGGCCTTGGAACTTTTTTAGGAGCAATGGTAGAAACCTATACTAGAAATAATACAAATATATATCTAGTACGAGATGGTTTTGGTGGAGTTGATCTTTATACAGTAAATTTAGGAGTTTTTGAAGATGGTTTTATTATAGAAACATATATTTTTAAATATTCTAATATTAATTATATTGAAGAAAAAGGAAATGATTTATATCTCTATGGTACAAATGATTCTAATGACAAGGAAAATAGAGATTTTAAAATAGTAGTTCAGACTATAGAAACTAAGAAAAATCTAATGAACTTCATTCAAAAGAATTCCTTATAATAAATTTAAAAGAAGCTATTTCCCATAGAGCCTATAAGATTTTATGGGAAATAGCTTCTTTTTTGCTTTTATTTAAATGTTGATTTTGCTAAAAGTTCTTTTACTTGATTATCTGTTAAGTCTGAATGATAAAATAATTTATAAAATTCTTTTGTTTCTTTTACCATATCATACTTATAAATATCCGGATAAACTAAATTCCCTAACCATTTTATACCTATTATTCTATTGGCATTTGGTGGTGAGCCTAGCCAATCATATGGTTCACCGGGAGCTTCATAATATTTATTATCCTTTATGGCCTGTAAATCCTTCCAAACAGGATCATCTCCAACTGTATCATAGATGCTATCATTTAAGAACATTATTATATTAGGATTCCAAAGGGTAACTTGTTCCATTGAAACTTCTTCCCAACTTTGACTGTTTTTAGATTCCTCTTTATATACATTTTCTGCTCCAATAAAATTAATTACTTCTGCATGAATACTACCTTCTGAATTAGTTTGTAAACCTGAATCCCCTCGACCATAGTAGACAGTAATTTTATCCTTAATAGTTTCTCTTTTTTCCTTTACATCTTCTAATGTTTTTTCTATGTATTCTGCTTGCCTATTGGTACTTTCTTCTTTGTCTAATAATTTCCCTAAGGTCCTATAAGCATCTGCTGTATTTTCTAGCATACACTCTACAAATATTACTGGAATATTCGTTTGTTCTTGTAGTCCATCTAAATCTTCTTTCATGGATTCTTTAACTTCTCCAACATCTATTATTACATCTGGACTAGCTTTTATCATTTCCTCATAGTTCATACTTGCATTTTTACCATAAAATGTTCCTATTACAGGTAGGTTTACTAAATCATCAGGCAAGTATTTCTTCAGACTTTCTGACGGTTCACTTCCCCATCCTACTAACATATCTGGTGCTATAGTAAACATCATCATTTGAGCAGGATTTCCGGCTACGGCAATTTTAGTGATTTTTTCCGGTAATTGTACTTCTCTTCCTATTGAGTCTATTACCTTACCATTTTCACCAAATTCAAAAGAATAGAACTTGTCAACTTCCTTTCTCTCTTCTACTATTTGCGTCTCAGCTGTTTCTTTTTTTCCACTAGTTGGCTTACCTGCATTATTGTTATTACATGCTGTTATTGTAAAAATAGCTACTAATAATAAGGCTACTATGGATAATCTTTTTCTAAAATTCTTCATATTTTACTCCTTTTTTAGACTAACCATATTTCCATATTTAAAAAATTCCCTATGACGTCCTGAATTTATAGTATCTATTACTCCTTGTTTATTCTTAACTATAAATCCCGACAAATCACTTACTCCATACTTAAATAATATTGGTGTTATTGGTGTACTTGGTCCAACCATTATTGTTTTTTTATCTTTACTAAGTTCTAGTAATCTTGGAAATGTTTTATTTACAATTGTTGAAGAGGTTATGAATATATAATCAGATTTAGGAAGTAGATATTCACATGCTGAGTCAGGATAGTCCCCTTTTCTTGGATTTCTTTCAATTATATATAAATCACAAATATCTTTTATTTGTTTTTCTAAAAAAGGAAAATGTCCTATTACAGAAACCTTCTTTCCTACTACTATTTCCCTGTATACATCAAAGGCATCTTTGTTACTAAAATCCACTTTGTTTTCTTCTGCTTTACTAAAAGTATTATAATATGCATTTATTGCTGCTAAGCCTAAGGAGCTTTCTCTAAAATTCCAAGATTTAGTTAATTTAGCTACATCTTTTAATTCTTTTCCTATTAGGGACTTGGTAAAGCTATATGCCATAGAATCGATATTTATTGTCATTCCTAACCCGATATTTTCATTGGTTTTTATCCAGCTCCAATGCCTGCCTATAAAATAATCCTTTATTATTAAATTAGAAGGGATGTTTTCTATTAATTCATCATAAATTTCAAAAAAGTTATTTTTTCTCATAATATTGTTCTCCATTACATGATTTACAAATAATCCTATTATCTTTTATTATTTCATTGCCATCTAATATTTCTTCATGGCAAATACTACATTTTTCAACTCTACATGGTGGACCTGGTAAATCCTCTTGTTTTATTTTCACCCTTACCTCTTCTATAGTAAATAGTTCTTTATCTGAAAATCCATTAAAAAACTCTACAAGATCCTGTCCCTCTTTTGCATACTCATTGAATTTTTTATATATTCGAAAAGCCTTTTCTTTTTTAATATCGTAAAAAGTTGCCGCCATTTTCCCAAAGGGTTTTACTTTTAAAGTTCTTTTACCTATTTTACATCCTGTTACAGTTCCTATTGCATCAGCTAAACATCTATCTGTTTCAATAAATACAATTAAATCCCTATAGGCTTTAGGATTGCTTATACCTAATAATTCAAGTCCTAATCTAGCCATTCTTACGCCTAAAACCTGCCCTGAACATAGATGTCCATGATAGTTGGAAGCCTCTTTTAAATCCTCATTAAAACTATTAATCAATATTACACCTGCCTATTACCAGTATTCCTATATTTTTATATTTAGGTAAATAATAAGGATAGTTCTTATTATTTATATTTATTAATTTTCCTTTTACTCTATTTTCATCTAATTTACTTGAGCTATATGAATTATAATATTCCTTTGCTTCTTTAAGGTTTTTTAATGGTTGTCCAAACTCCCCATTATAAATTATTTTTTTATAGTCTATTTTTTTATTCTGTAAAATTTTCTCAACATCTTCTATTTTTTGTTTTTTTAAATCATATAACCCTTTTCTTCGACTTGTATTTTTAATAATTACCAATGTTTTACATTTATCTAGTAAAAATTCTAAATTATAGTTCATATCTAAAAAATGACTTGCTATAATACAATCTACAAATTTCTTTTCTTCTAATACTGTCCTATAGTCCTTATTTATTGTTTCAATATTATCAATACTTTTTTCTAAAATTATTTTATTTAGCTTCCCTATAACCTCTTTATTAATATCTATACAAAATATTTTTTCAGAATGTTCTGATAAGCTTAAGGATAAATACGACAAGCCGCAACCAATGTCATAAATAGTTCTTTTTCTTCCAATTGTATTTAATAATATTTCTGCTAATTCTTCATTAAATAAGGTATATTCTGACGCCCTCTTATAAAGTTTAATTTTCTCTTCAGTCCATACAAAACTCATATTTTATACTCCGGTATTAACATAAATTCTTCCCTTCCCCTATATTTCATTTTTTCTATATGAAGATTAATCTTGTAAATTTTTGATAAAATCTCTTCTGTTAAAATTTCTCTAGGATTTCCCTTAACTAATATTTTTCTATTATGAAGTACTAAAACTTCATCAAAAAACATATAGGAAAACTGTGGATGATGTGTTGATTGAATAACTGTATATCCTAATTTTGCCAACTCTTTAGATTTGTTTAAAATTAAAATCTGATTTCCATAATCTAAATTAGATGTTGGCTCGTCCATGACAAGTACCCTTGCATCCTGCATTAAGGCTCTGGCAATTAAAACCAATTGTCTTTCCCCACCAGATATTTCCTTGTAGCCTCTATTGGCTAAATGTGATATTCCCAATAGTTTTAATTTTTCCAAAGCATTATTTTTTTCTTCCTTGCTTACCCCTGTAAATTTATTTGCCCTAGTATTTGCCCCCATCTCAACTACATTAAGTACCTTATGATTGAAGGTTGGATAATGAGACTGAGGAATATAGGCAATTAACCTTGCTCTTTCTAAAGGATTTAACTTATTGATTTCAATACCATTTACTAAAACCTCTCCAGATTTA
Source organism: Miniphocaeibacter sp. (assembly GCF_049276255.1). Lineage (NCBI taxonomy): Bacteria > Bacillati > Bacillota > Tissierellia > Tissierellales > Peptoniphilaceae > Miniphocaeibacter > Miniphocaeibacter sp. The sequence goes on along the minus strand of NZ_JBASWB010000081.1, from coordinate 58,316 downwards.
ATATTTAACATTCCAAAAATTATTTTAAATAAGGTAGTCTTACCTGCTCCATTTTTTCCTAGTATACCTAAAACAGAACCTTCTTCTACTTTAAATGAAATATTATCTAAAACTAATTTTTCATTATAAGCAAATGATAAATTTCTTATTTCCAACATTTAATCGTAACCTTTCTTAAAAATTAAATATAAAAATAATGGCGCTCCTATAAAAGATGTTAATATTCCTATAGGTATTTCCGATGTTGCAACAGTTCTGGCAATATTATCTATTATTAATAAAAAAATAGCCCCTACTAAGCCTGATGTTGGTACAACAAATCTATAATCATTTCCCACTAATATTCTAGAAAAATGCGGAATTATTAAACCTACCCAGCCAATCATTCCTGTTATGGAAACACATGCTGAAGTCATTAAAGTTGTTGAAACAACTATTAAAAGCCTAACTATTTTCACATTTACTCCCATAGTTAAGGCCTCTTCTTCACCCATAGTAAGTAAATTCATTTTCCATTTTAATATCATTGAAATAACTATCCCTATGGTAATTGGAGGTATTATTAATTTTAAATCTCCAATTCTAGCCGATGCTAAAGAGCCCATTAACCAATATGTAATTGAGGGCAAGGTGTTATCTGTATCTGCAATTAATTTTATAAAGCTAATTAAAGCAGAAAAAATAGAACCTATAGTCATTCCCGATAAAACTAAACCAAGTATTCTATCTATTTTAAACTTTAAACTTACAAAATATGTAATGGTTACAGCAATTATTCCCATACTAAATGCCAAAAACGAAGTTGCTGTATATCCTAAGGTTAAGAACAAGCCTAAAGCTGCCCCAAAACCCGCTCCTTGACTGGCACCTAGAATATCTGGTGAAACCATTGGATTTTGAAATAAAGCTTGATAATTTGAACCAGCTATTGACAAGGCCCCTCCTACAAAAACCGCCGCTATAATTCTTGGAGCTCTTATTTTAGTAATTATTGTAATAATTTCCGTTGAAATATTTTCTGAGTTACTATTAAAAAAAGACCTTACAAATTCAAATAGCTCTTTAGGATAAATAGGGTATCTTCCTATAGCAAAAGATATAATTATTAATAGAAGTAAAAAAACAAATAAAAAATACATTATATTATTTTCTTTTTTAGCTATAATAATCCCTCCTAAATTTTTCAAATTCGTTATGTATATATAAATATAACCTTTTCCAAGGTTTATGTCAATTTACTTTATCTATTTTCACAAAAAAAGACCCTATATTCAATTTGATATAAGGTCCTTCTTAAAATTTTTATATTTAATTTAAAATACAAATGCTGTTTTGTTTTTTATAAATACATCCCAAATGTATACTGCTATGGCTATAAGTAATATTTCATATTTTTCATCTATAATTTCTATTGACATTTCTTCGTAATTTCTAAACCCCTGTCTTAAAGACTTGATTTTTCCAATATTTTCTAGTTCAAAAACCTTGTTTTCTTTATTAAAGGATATATGCTTATTTAAATCATAGAATTTAATATCTATTTCTATAAACTTATCCTCTACTTTAGATTTTATACTACCTAGTTCTTCTTGATTTTTTAATAATTTATATTCTTTATTCATATCGTAAAAATTTCTTTCTACCTTTAATACTTCATTCTTTTCCTTGTCGAAAAAAACAAAATTCGCCCCTTTAGAAAAGGTTTCTCCTATAAAAGCATCAAAATAAGAAGCTGAATCTCCAACTTTTTCACCAATATAAACAGGCTCTTCCTTTTCTTCTTTATATATTTTAAATCTATCCTTAACATATTTATCAATTTTTATATTATATTCCATAGCAACCTCCTCGTATAATAATATATTTTTATTATATCATGTATATTTAATTAAGTAATTTTCAATTTATCGTAGAGTAAGGAAATATTTAATATCCATTAGAGCATTAAAAAAAGACAAGTCGTATATGACTTGTCTAATAAAATAATAATTATTTGTTAACTGCTTCTTTTAATGATTTTCCAGCTTTAAATACTGGTGCGTTTGATGCAGGTATTTGTATTTTTTGTTCAGGATTTCTTGGATTTCTTCCTTCTCTAGCTTTTCTTGCTCTTGATTCAAAAGTACCAAATCCAACTAATTGTACTTTATCTCCTGCTGCTAAAGTTTCTGTTACAGTTTCTATAAAAGCATTTAATGCTCTTTCTGACTCAACTTTAGTAAGATTACTCTTTTCTGACATTTTACTTAATAATTCTGATTTATTCATTATTTTATTATCCTCCTAATATGGTAAAAATTGAACACATGCCGCATCCATGATATTGATTATATCTAACTTATATTAAAGTTTCAAGGTTTTATTCTATTTTTAGCTAAATTATTCCCAATAAATATAATTATGTTAAATTTTATTCAGATTTTTCTGTATTTTCTGTTGCTTCCGTTTCTTCTACAGCTTCTGTTGAAGGTTCTTCTGTAGCTTCTGTTGCATTTGTACCTTCTTTTGCTTCTGTTGCTTCTTCCTTTTTCTTAGCTTTTTCTTCTGCTTCTTTTTCTTGTTCCTCAGTTATTTTATTAAAGTCAAAAGATTTTAAAGCCTTTTCTATATCATCTACTTCTTTACCATCTTGATTATAATATTTTATTTTTAATGATTTTTCTTCTTTTTCTATTTCTTCATTTATTTTTTCATTTAATAGATTTGTAGATATTTGTTCTTTTACATTTTTTAAATAATCTTCACTTGCTTCTGAAATTTTATTAGCTTTAGCATTTAATCTTATTATATGATAGCCAAATTCTGTTTCAACTAACTCTGAACTTGTTGTTTCTGGCTCCATTTCCTTTACAGCTTCTGTAAATGTTTCTACCATTGCATCTTCTCCAAAATCACCTAATGGTTGTGCAAGTAAAGCTGTATTTCCTACTGTTTTTGCAATTTCATTTTCTTCATCTTCAGATGTACTTTCCATTGATGCATCATTTTTATTTTTAATTTCGTCAAATTTATCTTGGAAGGAAACCTCTCCTGATTTAATTTGCTCTAAAACAGCTTGAGCTTCTTCCTTTATTTTAGCTATTTCAGCTTCATCTGTTATAGTTTCATTTGCTTCATCTTTTGTTGAATATAAAATATGGTCTGCATTATAAACCGGTAGGTAATTATCCTCTTCTTCTTCTAATTTCTTATCTATTTCTTTATCTGAAGGAGTTAATTCCTCTTCTAGTTTTTCCTGTAATTTAGAAAATGTCATTTGAATATTAAAATATTCTCTCATTTCTTCTCTAAATTCTTCTTCTGTCATTCCTTGAGCTTTTAACATTTCATTAACTGCTTCTTTTCCACCAGCTTGCTCTACTTGATCATCAATAGCTTTTTCAACTTCCTCATCTTCTATCTTAACCTTTTTACTTTCAGCAAGTTTTAAAGCTGTTTCGTTAAAAATCAATCCTTCTAATATTTCTTTTCTTTGATTTAGTGCTGCTTCCTTACCTTCTTCTGTACTTTCATCAAAAGGATTTACACCTGTGTACATCATTTGTTGGGCTGCTGCACTTTGAAAATTTGTATTAACTTCTTCTGCAGTTATATACTTATCTCCTACTTTCGCTATAGCATTTTTAGGTTTGGAACCACCACAACCAGTTAAAATTAATGAAAGTGTCATTACCCCTGCTGCAATTTTTATTATCTTATTTTTCAAAAATATCCTCCTAATTTTTCTCATTATTTATTTTAAAAGTCATTATAACTTTTAATAACTCGATTATATTTTTTAAATTATTATCTTTAAACTCTATAGATATTATAGGTTTATCTGATAGGTCAAAGTTCATTTCCCCTTTGTAGTTTTCACTTATAAATTCTAATTCCTTTAAATCCAATTCTTTTTTGTCGCTATATATTATTTCTATCTTACCTGCTTTTTCAAAAAGTCTTTCAAAGCCACATTTTGAAGCATAGGACTTCATTAATGAAATATCCATTATATTCTGTACCATTTTTGGTATATCACCAAACCTATCTATAAGTTCTTCAACAATTTCATCATAGTCCTCTTCTGTATTAATTGATGCGATTTTTTTATACATATCAATTTTTTCATTTGAATCTTCAATATAGCTAGATGGAATATAGGCATCTATTTTTATATCTATTTCTACTTCTGAAGCCTTTACTTTTGGAGCTTCTCCTCTAATTTCACCTAGAGTTTCCTCTAATAGTTTAACATATAAATCATAACCTACTGCAGAAATATGACCACTTTGAACTTCCCCTAAAATATTACCTGCTCCTCGAAGCTCTAAATCCCTCATTGCTATTTTATATCCTGAACCAAATTCTGTAAAATCTTTTATTGCCATAAGTCTTTTCTCAGAAATTTCAGTTAAGGATTTGTTTTGTTCATAAGTAAAATATGCATAGGAGGTTCTATCTCCCCTACCTATTCTACCCTTTAGCTGATAAAGTTGAGAAAGTCCCATTTTATCTGCATCATAAACTATCATAGTATTTACATTTGCAATATCAAGGCCTGTTTCTATAATTGTTGTACAAAGTAAAATATCATATTCCCCATCGCCAAAGTCCAACATTACATTTTCCAATTCCCTTTCAGACATTCTTCCATGGGCAATTGCAATTTTTGCATCTGGTACTAAGTCTAGAAGTTTAAACCTTACTTCATCAATATCGTGTATTTTGTTATATACAAAATATATTTGCCCCCCTCGAAGCATTTCCCTATTTATAGCATCTTTTATAATTTGAGGATTAAACTCTATTACATAGGTATTTATAGGAAATCTTTCTTCTGGAGGTTCGTCTAAGGTAGACATATCTCTAATTCCTACTAAGCCCATTTGTAGAGTTCTTGGAATTGGTGTTGCTGATAAAGTAAGAACGTCTATATTCTTCTTTAAGTCCTTTAATTTTTCTTTATGCCTTACTCCAAAACGCTGTTCCTCGTCAATTATAAGCAAACCTAAATCTTTAAAAACCAAATCCTTTGACAATATTTTATGTGTTCCTACAACAATATCTATTAAACCTCTATTTAAATCCTTTAGGATTTGTTTTTGTTCCTTTGCTGTTCTAAACCTTGAAAGCATCTCTACCTTCATAGGATAGTCCTTAAAACGGTCTAAAATTGTATTGTAGTGTTGTTGGGCTAAAATAGTTGTTGGAACTAAAACCGCTACTTGTTTTCCATCCATTATAGCTTTAAATGCTGCTCTAATAGCAACTTCTGTCTTACCATAACCAACGTCACCACAAAGAAGCCTGTCCATTGGTTTGTCCGACTCCATATCCTTTTTAATTTCCTCAATACTTCTAATTTGACTAGGGGTTTCCTCGTATATAAAAGAACTTTCAAATTCTTTTTGCCATTCAGTATCTTTTGAAAAACTAAATCCTTTTATTTTAGATCTTTCTGCATAAAGTTCTATTAAGTCCTCAGCTATAACCTCTACAGATTTTTTGGCTTTCTGTTTAGCTTTTTGCCATTCAATACCACTTAATTTGTTAAGCTTAGGCTTAACAGCTTCTCCACCAATATATTTTTGTACCAAATTCATCTGATCTGTAGGTATAAATAGCTTGTCATTGCCTCTATACTGAATAATAATATAGTCTTTTTTTATTCCTTGAACTTCTATTTGTTCAATTCCTTTATATTGACCAACTCCGTGATTTTCATGAACTACAAAATCATCAATTACCAAATCGGAATAATTTATTATATCCTTTGCAGTTTTTTTCTTAACTCGTTTTTTAGTAAATTGTTTGGCTTTTCCATAAATTTCTTTATGGGTCAAAAACAAATATTTAATATTTCTATATTCAAATCCAGAAGGTAATGAACTACCAGAAATAAATACTTGTCCTGTTTTTATTTCATAATCGAAGCCATCTGTAATAACGGAATTTATTCCTTCTGATTCAAATAAGTCCTTTAAAAACTTTGCCTTTTCCTTTGAATCGGCAAATACTACTATTTTATAACCATTATATATATTGTTTTCTATATATTCCGTTAGGACAGTTAAATTTCTATTGAAATTAGGAGCTTCCATTGACTCTATTTTTATTTCTATTTTTGGATTTAATAGCCTTGTTTTTTTCATTAAGGAAGTGGAGTTAATTACTGTAAAAGGCTCTAGCCTCTCTAAAATACTTTTAAAGGGTAAAAGTATTTTTTCATGTCTTTCAAAAGCCTCTCCCTTTTCTTCCTTATATGCCAAATCCTCTGCAGCCATCATTGATATTTCACTGTTTCTATCGTAGATTTTGGCTATATCGTCTATGAAAACAATAGAATCCTTGTCTAAATAATCTGTTAAAAGACTAAAGTCTCCCTTTCCTAAATAAGGGGAAACTAAATCCATATTGGAAATAAATAAATTATTTTCTAAATATTCCAATATGCCAGAAAATTTATTAAGTAAATTTTCCTTATCTATTCCATAAAGTACCCTATCTTCTGCCTTATCTAAATCTTTACAAAGACCATCAATAATTTTCTTTCTTTGTTTATCATTTAATATTAACTCCCTTGAAGGAGGTATGGAAAAATCTTGAATATTTTCAATAGAGCGCTGTGTTGCTATGTCAAATAATCTCATAGAATCTATTTCATCATCAAATAACTCTATTCTTACAGGATTGTCCATTTGTATAGGATAAACATCTAAAATACCACCTCTAATGGCAAATTGACCCTTTCCCTCTATCATACTTACTCTCTCATATTGTAAGTATGTTAATGTCTCTGTAATTTCTTCAAGATTTATTAAATCATCAATATTTATTTTCAAACTTAATTTTTTAAAATTGGTTTTACTGGTAATTCTTCTTTGTAATGCATTAGAGCTAGCAACAGTTATAAATTTTTCCTTATTAAATAATCTATTTATAACCTTTAAACGACTATCTTCGTTATTTTTTTCCAAACTGCTAATATTATAATAATTTATTTCACTACTTGGAAATATCTCAACTATTTCCTTATTATAGGCTAGTATATTTTCATATAATTTCCTTGCAGCTGTATCATCCTCTGTAATAACTAAGATATTTCTTTTTTCATTATTGTATAGAGAATATAAAAAATGTCCTAGACTGTCTTTTATTAAGCCATGCATGTAAATTGAATTTACATTATTATCTATTGCCTTTTTTAAATCCTTATAACCTTGCAGGTTTTTTATTGGGTCTGTTACGTAGTTCATTCTACACCTCCTTCCTTAATTGGAACTTAAACAAGCCCAGATTTCTCTGGGCTAGAAGAATTAATTTAATTCTAAATGACTCTTGCCATTAAATCTATTCATTGCTTCTTCTATGTTACTTCCAATTATTAGTTCAGTAGCTTTTACTGAATCATCTATTTCTTTCTCTAAAACTATAATTTCATCTTTAGTAAAATTACTTAAAACAAAATCCGCTAAACTCATTTGTGGTATTTTTTCTCCGACAGATATTTTCACCCTTGGAAAATTGTCGCTTTTTAAATGGTAGATTATAGATTTTAAACCATTATGGGTACCAGCTGAGCCTTTTTTCTTAATTCTTATTGTTCCAAAAGGTATGTCTATATCATCACAAATTACAATAATATCATCTACTGGAATATTATAATAATTAGAACATTCCATAACTGCAATTCCTGAATTATTCATATAGGTTACCGGCTTCATAAGAATTACTTTTTCCGAATTAATTCTTCCCTCACCATAAAGTGAATGAAATTTTGTTTTATTTATACTAATGTTATTTTCTTCTGCTAATTTATCAATAGCCATAAAGCCTACATTATGTCGATTTCCCTCATATTTTTTACCAGGGTTTCCTAATCCAACTATTAATTTCAAAATATCTACTTCCTACTATCCCTTTCTTCTTTTCTTTTCACCCATCCAGATATATTTCTTTGCTCTGCTCTTTCAACAGAAAGTTCTCCTTCTCCTACATCCTTTGTAATTGTAGAGCCAGCTGCTATATATCCTTTATTTCCAACACTTATAGGGGCTACTAAGTTTACATTACTTCCAATAAAAGCATTATCCCCTATTGTTGTTCTATGTTTAAGTTTTCCATCATAGTTTGCAAATATAACTCCACAGGCAATATTTACATCCTTTCCTATATCTCCATCGCCTATATAAGCTAAATGTCCAGCCTTAGTTCCATTATCTATATTGGAATTTTTTACTTCAACAAAATTTCCTATGTGGATATTTTTACCTAATTTAGAATTTGGTCTTAAATGTGCATAAGGCCCAACATCTGTACCATCACCTATTTCACTATTTTCAATAGTAGATGATTTTATTGTAACATTATTTCCTATTTTAGAATTATCGATTACAGTGTCCCCATGAATTAAGCAATCTTCTCCAATTATAGTATTGCCGGTAATTCTAACACCAGATCTAATTTCAGAGTCCTTACCAATTATTACAGAATCCTCAATAAAAATATTGCCAGGGTTTTCCATAATAACTCCATTTAGCATATGGTAGGAATTTATTCTCTTTCTTAATACTTCCTGTGCAATTGAAAGTTGTAATTTTGAATTAATTCCATAAACTTCCTCTACATCATCTATAAGAAAAGTTGAAATCTTATCTCCTCTTTCTCTTATAATTTCAAAAATATCCGTTAAATACATTTCCCCTTGAATATTATCTTGATCTAATTTACCGATGCTGTCTTTTAAAGCTTTGCCATTAATTACAATAAAACCCGAATTAAATTCTTTTATTTTAAGCTCTTCTTTAGTACAATCCTTATGCTCGACGATTTTTATTAAATTGCCTTCATTGTCCTTGATAATTCTACCATATCCTGTTGGATCTTCAATGTTTGCTGTTAAAACCGTAGCAACGTTATTGTTTTTAATATGAAAATCCATAAAATCCTTTAGGGTTTGTCCTTTTATTAGGGGAGTATCTCCCGTTAAAATAAGAACATTATCCCTGTCATCTATTTCTTCTAGTGCAAGGCTAACAGCATATCCTGTTCCATAAGGATATTCCTTTCCAATTTTTTGTTCCTTTATAACAATATCTTTATCCGATAAAATATTTTTTAAATCATTTTTATTTTTACCTGCAATAATAATTTTTTTACCAACATTAACACTATCACTTGCATCAAGTACATATTCAATCATAGGTTTATTTAATAATTTATGTAGAACTTTAGAATTCTTCGATTTCATTCTAGTTCCTTCACCTGCTGCAAGAATTATACAAATATTCATTTTCTCCTCCATATTAGTAAGAATTATACTACTTCTATATTATATTAAAAACAGTTTTAAAGTCTATCTTTTTTCATTTCTTAGTTGTTTTGTAGTAATTAACATTGCATGATATAATAACTATGTTTAGGAGGCTTTCTATGTTTAATTTTAATTTATACGATAAAAATATAAAAAAAGTTCACTTTATTGGAATAGGTGGAGTAAGTATGAGTGGAATTGCCGAACTACTTAAATTCCACGACTTTGAAGTATCCGGTTCCGATAGAGATGATTCAGATACATTAGAACATTTAAGAGGATTAGGAATAAAAGTCATAATAGGACAAAAAAAAGAAAATATTAACAACCCGGACTTAATTATATATACTGATGCTATTCTTCCAGACAATGAAGAATTAATTGCTGCAAAAAACACAGGAGTTCCATGTGTATCTAGAGGAGTGTTCCTAGGGGCACTTATGAGAAATTACAAATACTCAATAGGTGTATCAGGCTCCCATGGAAAATCTACAACAACAAGTATGATTTCAAAAATTCTTATAAATTCCGAAGTAGATCCTAATATTCTTTTAGGCGGAAAATTAGACGAAATCGATGGAAATGTTCATTGTGGAAAAAGTGATTATCTTTTAACTGAGGCCTGTGAATTTAAGGCCAATATCTTAAATTATTATCCATCAATGGCAATAATTCTTAATATAGACGAGGACCACTTAGATTTTTATAAGGATATAAATCATATTGTTAGTACCTTTATAGGTTACATGAAAAATTTAGATGAAAATTCCAAGGCTGTTATAAATATAGATGATAAGAATTGTCTACCCCTTTTAGATCATATAAAAGGTGAAGTTTTAAGCTTTGGTATAGAAAACGAAGAAGCTGTTTATAATATAAAAAATATTTCCTTTGATGAAATAGGTCATCCAAGTTTTGATATAATTAGTAAAAAAGAAGGTTTTGGAACTCAACATTTTTCACTAAATATAATTGGACGTTATAATATCTATAATTCTGCAGCAGCTATTATTGCTTCCTTTGAATCTGGAATTGACTTGGAAACAATAAAAAATAGCATGTATGAATACAAAAATCTTCATAGGCGTATGGAGGTTATTGGAAAATATAATGATGCAGTAATTATGACTGACTACGGTCATCATCCTGTAGAAATAAAAGCAACAATGTCAGCACTGGCTGAACATAAAAAGAAAAAACTTCTATGTGTTTTTCAACCACATACCTATAGTAGAACAAAACATTTGTTAAATGATTTTGCAAATTCCTTTTATGACTGTGACGAGGTAATTGTTACAGAAATATATGCTGCTAGAGAAAAGTTCGACCCTACTATTCACTCCGTTGATCTTGTAGAAAAACTTAGGGAAAATGGAGTTAATGCAATTTATTTAAAAACTTTTGAAGAAGCAAAAGACCATATACAAAAAGAAGTTAATGACCAGGATGTCGTAATAACAACTGGATGTGGTAACCCTGATGTTCTAGCTAAAATGATAGTGGAGTGATAAATAATGATATATTTGAATTGTGATTATTCTGATGGTGTTCATCCTAATATTCTAGAAAAACTAGTTGAGACTAACGATTATCAAACAGGAGTTTATGGATTTGACTCATTTTCAGATATGGCTAAAAAACAAATAAAGGATTTATGTAATAACCAAGACATAGATATATATTTTATTTCAGGTGGTACACAAACAAATGTAATAGCAATATCAGCAGTCTTAATGCATTACCAGGCTGTAATATCAGCTGATACAGGCCATATTAACACCCACGAATGTGGGGCAGTTGAAAACAGTGGTTACAAGATTTTAACTCTTCCTAATCATGACGGTAAACTTGTACCTTCCGATATTAAGGCTATGATTAAAGCACATCATATTCAAGGAATGTCAAAAATTCATGATGTACAACCTAAAATGGTATATATTTCAAACTCAACAGAATTTGGAACGATTTATACAAGAAAAGAACTAGAAGAATTATATAATGTTTGCCAAGAGTTAAATTTATTTTTATATATTGACGGTGCTAGATTAGGTTACGCCCTTTCTGCCGAAAATAATGATTTGGATTTAGAATTTATTGCAAGTCATTGTGATATGTTCTATATAGGCGGAACAAAACTAGGTGCCATGTATGGAGAAGCATTAGTTGTAATTAACCCTAAGCTTAGAGTTGATTTTCAATACAATTTAAAGCTTCGAGGAGCCTTACTGGCTAAGGGAAGATTTTTAGGAATTCAATTTTCCGAATTATTTAAAGATAATCTCTATTTTAAACTGGCTAAACACGCTAACTATCTATCAACAAAATTACGAAAGGCCCTAGTTGAAAAGGGATACAAATTAACGATAAATTCTCCTACAAATCTTACATTTGTAGTTATAAGTCAAGAAAAATTAGATGAATTATCTAAGGATTTCACTTTTGAAATAATGTCACAATATGACGAAAATCAAAAAGTTATAAGAATTGCAACTGGCTGGAATACAAAAGAAGAATATATTGACAAATTAATAGAGAAATTATAAAAGCTCACTAAATGTGAGCTTTTACTACATATATGCTTTTATTTCCTCTTGGTTCAAATAACGACTGTATACATCTAGAAAATCAGTATCAATAGAAATATTATTATGTAACTCATAGTAATCTATAATTGAGACAAGTTCAAATACCTTTCCATCTTCACTCTCATTATTTAAGGATTCAATATATAATTCAACTTTTTCTTTGATTTCATCTATCCTATTTAACTTTACTATAATTACAGCTTCTTCAAATATTTCTATAGAATCTAATGAATCTTTTAACAGTATTTTAACACTAAAATTTTTACACATAATAACTCCTTTTCTATACAAGGAATTATTATATACTAATATAATTATTTTGTGAATAGGCATTTAATATTTTAGCTAGGCTGAAACAATAACTTTACCTGCCATAGCACTGGAAATACTATCAATATCCGGAGATTTGCCTGAAAATTCTCCCATTATTTCTCCCTCAAACATAACTATAATCCTATCTGATATTTTTAATACCTCATCTAAATCTGCAGATATCATAAGAATTGAACATCCTCTATCCCTAGCTTTAATCATATTTTCATGAACAAATTGAGTAGCGCCTATATCCAAACCTCTCGTTGGATGAACTGCTATTAGAAAATCTGGCTCCGATTCTAACTCTCTAGCTAAAATAATCTTTTGTTGATTTCCACCAGATAAATTCTTAGCTAAATCTTCTGAGCCTCTACATCTAATGTCATATTTCTCCTGCATAGTATTACAGTAATCATTTATACACTTATGTTTTAATCTTTTTCCGTGTCCATCGGAGAATTCCGGAGCTCAGGTGTTTTTTAAAACAATATTTTCAGCTACTGACATTTCCCCAACTAACCCCATTTTATTTCTGTCTTCAGGTATATGACTTACATTTCTATTAATCAAACAATCAGGTGTAAATTTATTAATTTTTTCTCCATTTAAGATATACTCACCTGACTCAGGTTTAATTATTCCCGATAAAATAGAAGCTAATTGAGACTGCCCATTTCCATCTACTCCTGCTACACCTAAAATTTCACCTTTTTTAATTGAAAAACTTATATTCCTTAGTCCTGAATGTTTTGATTTACTATTATAGTTTATATTTTTCAAAACAACTAGATCTTCAGTATCAGGGTTTACTTTTTCAAACTTGCTTTCTTTTATCTCTCTTCCTACCATAATATTTGCTAATTCTTCTGATGTAACATCTCCAATATTAAAAGTTGCTACTGACTCCCCAGATCTTAATATTGTAACTCTAGTACTTACTCGCATAACTTCTCTCATTTTATGAGAAATAAATATTATAGACTTTCCTTCAGCTTTCAGTTTATCTATTATTGAAAATAATCCCTCAACTTCTTCATCTGTTAAAACAGCTGTAGGTTCATCTAGTATTAGAACTTCTGCTCCTCTATATAGAGCTTTCAAAATCTCAACTCTTTGTTGTTCACCTATAGATATGGTGCTAATTTTCTTATCTAAATCCACAGATAAGCCGTACTTGCTTGTTAACTTCTGAATTTCTTGTTTTTCATGTTTTTTGTCAATAAATAATTTATTAGCACGTGTTTTTCCAGTATTTCCTAAAATAATATTTTCAAATACTGTCATATCTTCAATTAACATAAAATGTTGATGTACCATACCTATACCTAATTCAACTGCTTTTGATGGAGTATCTATATTGACTTTTTTGCCATTAATATAAATTTCTCCTTCTGTTGGAAGATAAAGCCCACAAAGTACATTCATCAATGTACTTTTTCCAGCTCCATTTTCACCAAGCAAAGTTAAAACTTCACCTTTGTCTAAATAAATATTAACTTTGTTATTTGCTTTAAAGTTGCCAAATTCCTTTGTAATATTTTTCATTTCCAGAACATGGGTCATTTTTATCACCTTATTTATTCTACAGTTATTTCTCCACTTTTTACCTTTTCAACAAATTCAGTAAATTCTTTTTGTATATTTTCATCTAAACTTTTACCAAATCTACCTATAGTAACTACATCATTATCTAAAGTTCCTTCAATAATTTTCCCACCATATGTATCATTTTTAACATCTTCCATCGCTAATTTAAGTAATTGTGTATTACTAGTAACTATACTTGTTAAAATTATTTCCGGATCATCATCTAAAAAGTCACTAGGTTGTGCTATGCTCCATCTGTTGCTTTCTGTTTCTAATCCTTCTCTAACACCCTTATCTATTGCACTAGCATGACCATAAAAAACATCTGCATCGTTAGTAGAAATCAAAGATATTGCTATTTCTTTTCCTTTTGCAGTATCATCAAAAGATCCGGCATAAGCAGAAGATACTTTTACATCAGGCTTAATTTCTTTAGCACCTTTTTCAAAATATTCTAACATTGTAACTGTCGGCGTTATTTCCATACCACCAACAAATGCAACAGAATTTGTTTCTGTTTTCATTGCAGCTAATGCGCCTGCTATAAATCCTATTTGTTTATTATTTGGTAATAATGATGCAATATTTTCAGAATATTCATCACCGTTTAATATTGCAAAATTAACATCTGGAAAATCTTTTGCCACTTCTTTTACTGCATCAGTAAATTCATTTCCTGGTGCAAAAATTAAATCATAACCAGCTATAGCATATTCTCTAAATGTAGAAACATAATCAGTTTGTGCAACGTTTTCCGAATATGTAGTTTCAAATCCCATTTCCTTAGCTGCTTCCTGCATTGCTTCATACGCACTAGTATTCCAACCACCATCAGCTATTGGTGCATTTGCTACCATTGCTACTTTATACTCTGCCTTATCTCCACCTTTTGCCTCTCCTGTAGATGATGTATCCTTATTGTTACATCCAACTAACAATGAAAAGGTTAACAAAACCACTAAAAATAAACTTACTTTTTTCTTCATAAAGCACCTCCATATTAATCGTAAATTAATATTATCTTAATAAATTTTCAATGTCAATAACTTTTCAAACTTATTTTTCTCTAATTATCTTAATGTCAAGTTATATTGATAAATAGTCTATTTTATTATCTTTTATACTTTTTTATTATCAATAAATTTTATTGTATTGACACATACTCCCCCCTGATATATTATCAATTTAAAATAAATTAATTTTCAAGGAGGTCAGTAAATGAAGAATAAAGGTTATATGAAAATCGTTGTCCCAATAGTATCCTTGTTGCTAGCATTTCTAATTGGAAGTTTAGCGATAATATCTGTAGGGCAAAATCCTATAGTAGCCTATTCCTATTTATTTACAGGAGCTTTAGGAAATATTGGTTCCTTAGGAGAAACATTAGTTAAAGCAACGCCTTTAATATTTACCGGTTTAGCAGCAACTTTTGCTTATAGATGTAATTTGTTTAATTTAGGAGCAGAAGGACAATTTATTATGGGCTCTATTGGAAGTGTATGGTTTGCAATAAAATTCGGCAATTCATTACCACCTTTCATATCCATTCTAGTTAGTTTACTAATAGGAGCAATCTGTGGCGGTTTATGGGGATTTATTCCTGGACTTTTAAAGTCTTTTTTATCACTAAATGAGATGATTATAACTATTCTTTTAAATTACATAGCAACATTATTTATGTCTTATCTCTTTAGTGGTCCTTTGATGGAGGCGAATATTCCACAAACGGCAGCAGTTGCTGAATCTTTAAAATTACCAAAGTTTTTACCAGGTACTAGAGTACATATAGGAATTTTTATAGCTATAATACTAGCAGCAATATTATATTATTTTCTTTTTAATACTACCGCAGGTTTCAAGTTAAGAGCTGTTGGTCTTAACCAAGAAGCTTCTTTAGTTAACGGATTTAATGTAAAAAAATACATGTTCTTTTCTTTCATAATTTCAGGTGCTATTGCCGGCCTAGGTGGAGCCATAGAATTACATGGTGCACAATTTAGGCTAATGGCTGGTTATGGTGAAGGATTCGGTTTTGATGGGGTAGCAATTGCATTAATCGGACAATTAAATCCTATAGGAACTGTTATTGTTGCTTTTCTATTTGCAATTTTAAGAACTGGTGCAAATACAATGCAAATAGCTACTGGAATACCAACTACTGTAGTTGGAATAATACAAGCATTAGTAATTATTTTCGTAGTAGCAGGCACTACTTTAGTTAATCAAGGATCTATATCTTCATTCTTAAAAAACAGAAAAAGAGGTGAAGCAAAATGTTAGAGGCTATTTTGTCAGTAAGTTTTATACACGCTTTATTAGTAGCTACTGTTAGAATGTCAACCCCACTTTTATTTACAGCTTTAGGTGAAATGTATTCTGAGAGAGCAGGATTAGTAAATATAGGCTTAGATGGAATAATGACCATTGGAGCTCTATTCGGATTTTTAGGAACCTATATTACAGGAAATCCTTTATTCGGAGTTCTTCTTGGTACACTTTCAGGTATATTGATTAATATGATTTATGCTTTTTCAACAGTTACAATAAGAGCTAATCAAATAGTTAACGGTATGGCATTAAATATACTTTGCCCTGCATTAGCTACATTTATTTATAGATCATATTTTGGTATAAAAACCAGTCTTGACAAGGTTCCTTTATTAGGTAATATAAAAATTCCATTATTAGGAGATATCCCTTTTATTGGCAGTATATTTTTTAATCAAAATATACTTGTATATTTTTCTTTCATACTGGTTATAATTTCATATATATTCTTTAATAAAACTAAAGCAGGTTTAAATTATAAATCTGTTGGTGAATATCCTAAAGCAGCTGAATCTTTGGGAATAAATGTAATAGCAAAGAAATACATAGCTTGTATATTATGTGGAGGTTTAGCAGGACTTGGTGGTGCTTATTTAACTACATGTTATATAAAATCCTTCTCCGACGGTCTTGTAGCAGGAAGAGGTTTTATTGCACTATCTGCCGTTATTTTTGGAAGATGGAAACCATCTGGAATATTTTTGGCTACCTTAATTTTTGGTTTTGCTGATGCTCTACAATTACGACTACAAGTTTTAGATAACTCAATACCATATCAAATTTTAGCAATGCTTCCTTATGCTATTACCCTATTTTCTTTAATATTCTTTGGAAGTAAAAATGCTGGACCTAAAGCTAATGGTAAACCTTATTACAGGGAGGCAAAATAATGAAAGATCACAACTACTATTTAAAAGAAGCCGTAAAAGTTTCAGAAGAATCTCTTGCTAAGGGTAATCATCCCTTTGGAGCTATTTTAGTTTCTCCTGAAGGAGAAATTATACTAAGACAAGGAAATGTTGAAGTAACAAAGAAATCCTCTATAGGTCATGCTGAAACAAAATTAATGGAAAAGGCCGGAGAATTATTCGACAAAGAATATTTATGGAACTGTACTATGTATACTACCTGTGAGCCATGTGTAATGTGTTGTGGTGCTGTTTATTGGACTAATGTAGGAACAATAGTATATGGCGTTTCAGAGAAAAAACTTTTGGAAATAACTGGCTCTGATGACAGAAATCCAACATTTGATTTACCTTCAAGGGAAGTTTTTTCAAGAGGACAAAAAAATATAAAGGTTATTGGACCTATTGAAGAAATGACAGAGGAAATATTAAGGCCACATTTAAATTATTGGAATAATAAATAGAATAACTGAAAAAAACCATCCCCTAAATCCATATGTATTTAGGGGAATTTTATTATCTTTTTTTGATTCTTACTCTTTTATTTAATATATAATATATTATACAAGCTATCTTATTTCCCGAAAACTTTTAAATAATATGGTTATATAGTAAAATCAATAATAACTAATTTTATTTAGAGGTGCTATATGAGAAGGGATGATAGAGAAGTTACAGGGCTTAATAATATACTTTCGATTGCTAAAAATGGTAATTCAATTGTTCTCGCCTTTAACGATAATGATTTTCCCTATGTTTTACCAGTAAACTACGGATGTGAGTTAAAGAACAATACTTTGTATTTCTATTTTCTCGGTGCACTAGAAGGTACTAAATACAAGTATATTTACAATGGAGCTAAGGTTTCTTTCGAAATAGATTGTAACCATAAACTGATAATCGGAAAAAATAATTGTTCCTTTTCCATGAAATATGAGTCTTTAATTGGTAAAGGTATTATTTATGAAATAGATGAACATGAAGAAGTAACGAATGCTTTAAATTGTATAATGAAGCAATACACTACTTCCTATTATAATGAATATAAGCAAGAAGCTTTGAAAAAAATTAAGGTTTTTAAAATTGAAGTTCTTAGTATAACCGGTAAATCCAATGTATAATTAGGAGGATTAATGAGAAAAGCAGAAAGAGAAGTTGTAGGTATAGAAAACTTTTATAATATCGCTTTAAATGGTGATGTTATTATATTAGCCTTTAACAATGGGGATTATCCTTATATTTTGCCTGTTAACTATGGCTGCGAACTAAAAAACAATAATTTGTATTTCTATTTTCACGGTGCATTAGAAGGTAGCAAGTATGCTTATATTTATGATAATGCTAAACTTTCCTTTGAAATAGACTGTAATCATGAACTTATTGTAAAATATGATAAGGGATACTGTACAATGGCTTATGACTCAATTATTGGAAAAGGTGTTTTACGAGAACTTAAAAACTATGATGAAATTTACAATGCCCTAGATATTTTAGTAAAACACCATCATAAAGATGATGGATTTAAATTTAATCCTGCAGCTATTAGTAGAACAAGGGTTTTTGAAATTAAAGCAAGGTCTATTACTGGAAAATCTAAAAAATAGTTTTCCACAAACCGAGGTATATATGAAAAACTTTTTTAAATTTATTACAAGTAGAATGTTCTTCATTAGTATTATTTTCATTCTACAATTACTTCTTACATATGAGCTATATATTATACTTGCCGATAATTTCTTTTGGTTTTATATTACAAGTTTAATTTTAGGTCTTATTTTAGTAGTAACAATTATAAATAAGGATACAAATCCTGCCTATAAAATAGCTTGGATCGTTCCAATTATATCCTTTCCTATGTTTGGTTCCGTTATCTATTTGTTCTTTGCTCAAAATAGATTTGTAGCAAATATAAGAATGTCCATGTCGACAACAACATCATCTTTTCATTTTCTAATGACTAATCATGTAAATACCTTAGAGGAAATTACAGATGAAGATGCCTATATACAAAGTAGATATTTAGAAAGATATGCAAGTTGTCCTGTTTATAAGAACACCAATTCTAAATACTATCCTAGTGGAGAAATGTTTTTTAACGATTTTATTGAAGACCTGAAAAATGCCAAAAATTTTATTTTCCTAGAATTCTTCATAATAGAAGAAGGTTATATGTGGAATACGGTTTTAGATATTCTAGTGGAAAAAGTCAAAGAAGGTGTCGATGTAAGACTAATTTATGATGATTTTGGATGTATTTCCAAGCTTCCTAGAAATTACGATAAGTTTCTAATTTCAAAGGGAATAAAGTGTCAGGTTTTCAACCCTATAAAACTATTTGTTATGCCAAGACATAATAATAGGGATCATAGAAAAATAATAGTTATTGATGGGAATATTGGCTATACTGGTGGAGTAAATTTAGCAGATGAATATATTAATAAAGTTGAAAGGTTTGGTCATTGGAAGGACAGTGCAGTTAGGCTGTATGGTCAAGCGGTATGGAGTTTAACTGTAATATTTTTATCCATGTGGAATTCTATTTCAGATGAATTTGTAGACTTCGAATCCCATTTACATAGATTAAATTTTGATGATATTATAGAAGACCCCGATACCGGATTTGTTCAACCTTTTTCCGATTCACCTTTAGATGCTGATCCTGTTGGTGAAAATATTTACTTAAATATAATTAACAGGGCAAAGAATTATGTATATATTACAACACCCTACTTAATACTTTCTAATGAAATGCTTACAGCCTTAAAAAACGCTGCAAAGGGAGGTATTGATGTTAGAATTTTAACCCCTCATATTCCCGATAAAAAAACTGTTTTTATGGTTACTAGAAGCTATTATGAAAGTCTAATTGCTTCTGGAGTAAAAATATATGAATATACACCTGGCTTTATACATGCAAAGAATTTTGTATCAGACGATAAATTTGCTGTAGTAGGGACTATAAATGTAGATTTTAGAAGCTTGTATCTACATTTCGAAGATGCTGTTTGGTTTTATGACTCACCTGTTATTTTTGATATAAAAAGGGATTTTCTTAATACAATAGATATATCTCAGAGAAAAACATTAACAGAAATGAAAAAAACACTATGGATTACAAAAGTCATTAGATCTATATTAAGGGTCTTTGCACCAATGATGTAAAGGAAAAATTATGAAAGAAAGATATAACTCAATTGATTTTATAAGAGGTTTTGCAATAATTAATATGGTTATTTACCATTTATGCTATGATCTGGTCTATATATTTGGAGAAAGTATTTCCTGGTTTCCCAGTAAATACTCCTCTATATGGCAAAACTTAATAGCTATGACATTTATAGTAACTTCTGGTATTTCCTATAATTTTGGAAAAAAGCATTCTAGAAAATTTACTGTTCTTTTAATCTGTGCTGCAATACTTTCAGTTTTTACAGTAATTTTTATGAAGGACCAATTTATAGCCTTTGGAATAATACACTTTTTTGCCTTTGCTACACTAATACTACTAGCAATTGATCCTATATTAAAAAAAATAAATCCATTTATAGGAATAGTATTATTTATCCTATTATTTATAGCTACAAAACCAATTACAAGTGGATATATTAATTTGTTTTTTACAAAATATTACCTACCTGAAAAACTATATAATTTAAAATTTTTATTTTGGCTAGGATTTCCTAGTTCTAATTTTACATCAGCAGACTATTTCCCAATATTACCATGGATATTTCTATTTATAGTTGGTTTTTATATTGGACGATTAATAGTAACTAAAAAACCAATAATGAAGAAAAAAAGATACAACCCTATATGTATAATTGGAAGACATAGTTTATTTATTTATATGGTCCATCAGCCAATAATATATTTAATATTGTCTTACATATATAAAACTCCCTTGTTTTAAGGGAGTTTTTCACAAAAAGAAAGGAGAAAAAAATGAAAAAAATAGTTACTCTTGGAGAAATAATGTTAAGACTTGCTACTCCTAATTTTGAAAAATTTAATCAGGCTACTAATTATAATGCAGTCTTTGGAGGAGGAGAAGCTAATGTTGCAGTATCTTTAGCAAATTATAACAACAGGGTTCAACATGTTACAAAACTTCCAGACAATGAACTAGGACAAGCTGCCATAGATTCTTTAAATAAATACAGAGTACATACTAGTTATATTCCTCGAGGAGGAAAGAGAATCGGAATTTATTTTTTAGAACAAGGCTATTCCTACAGACCTTCTAAGATAATTTATGACAGGGAAAACTCATCTTTAGCAAATGCTAGTGTAGATGACTTTGATTTCTATAGTATTTTCGATAGAGCTGAATGGTTTCATATATCCGGTATTACCCCTGCCCTTAGTAAAAGTTGCGAAGAAATTACTTTAAAAGCCTTGCAAGTAGCTAAAGAATTGGGAATTACTATTTCTATGGATGTAAATTATAGGGCTAATCTTTGGAGTATTGAAACAGCTAGGAAGGTAATTTCTAATTTAATGCAGTATGTAGATGTTTGCTTTGACGGTGACTGGCCATTAGGTTTTAGAGAAACAACACCTGCCGGTACAAGTTTAGAAGATGAATTAAAATTATATGAAAATGCCTTTAAGGACATGGCTAAAGTATATGGTTGTAAATACTATTTTAGCTCTTTGAGAAAGTTAATTTCCTCCTCTTCTAATTTCTATTCAGCTTGTGGTTACAATGGAAATGAATTCTACCATACAAAAGTTTATGATGTAGATATTATTGACAGAGTAGGAACTGGAGACTCCTTTGTTGCCGGTGTAATAAATTGTTTAGTAAAGGATAAAAACTTTAAAGAAGCCTTGGATTTTGGAGTTGCTGCTGCTGTTTTAAAACACACAATTCCTGGTGATGTTAACTTAGTAAAAGAAGAGGATGTTTATAATTTATTACAAGGTGGAAATACACGAATACAAAGATAAAACTCCCTAAATTAGGGAGTTTTTATAATTTTTATAATTGAATCAAAATGCTGTTCCATAAATAAAGTTTTTTCAAATATTTCATCCCTTGAGTATATTCTATTATCTTCTCCCAATACCCATTTTTCTTCTACATCATCTTTTCTAATTATTTTAGCTATTAATTCTCCTGTAAACTCTTCCAAGGGCTTATTGTCTTCTGTTAAAATATAAGCATCTTGTTCTTCACCATCACCACTAATAATGCCTGGAATAAAGCCATAATTTATTGGATACACATTCTTGTAATCATCTACATAACCTACAGGCCTATCAACAATAGCTTTAAATTTTCTCCCTTTAAAATAATCCTCTGCTAATATTCCATAAATTGATACATCTACTAGCTCTTCTTTGTTTTTTAACCTTTGTCTATTGGTTCCTTCATATTTTAATCCACATTTTTCCATAACCTTGCCAGAAGCAATATTGGAAGTCATATGGATTGCCTCTACTCTATTTAATTTAACACTTTCAAATAAAAATTTAATAATCCTTGAAAAAGCCTCGGTTACTATTCCTTTATTCCACCAGGTTTTCCCTATAGCATATCCAATAACTGCCATATTTAGTTTTTCATCTAAACTTACAACATCAATTATTCCAATTGGTTCTCCCATTTCCTTTAACTCTATTATCCACCTATATGTATTTTTGAATTTATATTTATTAATCCAGAATTCAAGTAAATCTTTTGTTTCTCCCACATCTTTATGTTTCTTCCATGTTATAAACTTTGTTACCTCTTCATCTGCTACCCAATTTTTGTAAGCAAAGGGTATATCCTTTAGGCTTATTTTTCTTAAAATAAGCCTTTTAGTTTCTAGCATAACCGTCCCTATATTATTCATCTTATTAAATATGCAATAACAGACAATGGTCTTTCTATTGTCTGTTATTATCTCCCCTTATTATCTTTTCTTTTATTTTCTCGTATTCTTCTTCTGTAATTACACCTTTTTGCATTAATTCAAAAGCTTTTTCCAGTTCCATTAATTCGTCTATATTGGAATTTTTTCTTACCCTATTTTCTCCAACTGAAAGAAAATAAGCTATTAAAATACAAATACCTCCGACTAAATTTAAAATTAATAAAATAATTCCCCAAGTTAAAATTGTATTACCTTTAGCTTTAAATTCTTCATCTGTAAAATCCTTATATTTCAACAAAATAATTCCACCTATAATATCCACTATTCCTACTGGAATAAGAAACAAGGTAAAACAGACTAATATACCTATTACTATACTTGCTATTGCCCCAGCAAAAACCAAGGTCTTTGCTGTTTGCATATTATTTTTCATTAACTACTCCTTCTTATATTTATTCACCTTCAAAGTAATCTTCTGCTACTAAACCATAGTAAGAAGTATCTACAATACCTTGATTACTCCAATCGGCTTGTTTTAAAGTGCCTTCATATTTCATACCGGCTTTCTTCATTACCCTGCCAGAGCCAATATTATTAGGATCAAACATAGACTCTATCCTGTTAACTTCAACTTCTTCAAAAAAGAACTCCATTAATTTAGTTAAGGCCTCTGTCATTATTCCCTCTCCCCACCATGCTCTTCCTAGGGCATATCCTATATGAACCATTTCTGTTCTATTATCTATTTTTATGGCACCTATTGTTCCTATAGGCTCATTAATCTCCTTTAATTCTATTATCCAGTTATAGACTTGGCTACTATATTCATTAATCCAAGATGAAAAAATATACTTTGTTTCATCTATATTATTATGGCTTTTCCATCTTAGAAATTTAGTAACTTCATCGTCTGTAACCCAATTTTTGTAAGCCGGTACTACATCCTGTAAAGTAACTTTTCGTAAAATTAGCCTTTCTGTTTCCAATCTTACAGTTCCTAAATGTTTCATAACCCCTCCAAAATATTTTATGTCCCATTATTATTTTATATCTAACTCTATAACAAAATTATTTAAATTATCTTTATTACTATAGTAAATTTCACCCTTGTGCTTATTAATAATAGTTTTGGAAATAGAAAGACCTAGACCTAAACCACCGGAAGTGGTCCTTGCCTTGTCACCTCTTACAAAGGGATTAAATAAGTCTTTTTTAGTATTTTCATCTATTAATTGACCATTATCTGAAATTTTAAATATTATTTTATTATTTTTTTCCTCTAAGGATATTCTTGTAAAAGTTCCACTATTATACTTTAATTGATTTTCCATTAAGTTGTTTAAAACCCTTTTTATTAAATTTAAATCTATATTAATGAAGATATCATCCTTGGGTAAATTTACATCTACATCAATTTTTTTACTTTCTAATTCATTATAGTATTCTGAAACAATTTGCCTTACTACTTCAGAAAAATTTACCTTTTCTATATATAATTTATAATCTTTATTATCTAATTTTAACATATTTGTCATTTCATCTACTAAATATGAAATTCTAGATGCTTTTTTATCTAAAATATCATAATAATCTTTTTTGTCTTCCTCTTTTACTAAGTCATCCTTTAAGGCTAAGGAATGGGATTTTATTGTGGAGATTGGAGTTTTAATATCATGGGATAAATCGAGAAGTAATTTGTTTTTTTCCTCCTCTCTTTTTATTCTGTATTCCTCTTCCCTTTCTAATTTTATAATCATATCGTTAAAATTATCCTTTAATTCGTTTAATTCATTTTTAGTTTGAAAATCAATTTGAACTCCCTTTTCCCCATCTTTTACCTTATCCATAGCAAAAAGCATTTTATCAATTGGTTTTTTTATCTTGTTGGAAAGTCTTTTACTTAATAAAATAATCATAAAAATATAAAAAACTAAAAATAATATTCCAAATACCTTACTATTTTTACTCCTGCTATCAGTTAAGTTTAAAGTTAAAGCCAGGTTTTTTGTTGGAATTTTTATTAAATATTTATCTTCACCTACAAACTTAATGAAAACATGAAATTTTTCACTATTATCCTTAATATTTAATAATTCCATAATATCTTTATCACTATATTTTGTAGTTTTGTCCAGTTTTTCACCTACAACTGAAATAACATTGTTATTGCTATCCAGTTCTTCTACCCAAGCTCCATAATTATCTATTAAAAATCTACTTTGAATTTCCCCTTTATCATTTACAATATTTGTTGGTATATAATTCTCTTCATTTTCAACAATATTAAATATAACTAAAACTCCTGAAATTACCAACATTAATATAATTGACAAGGAAAATACTATAAAGCTAGCTATTAATTCTTTAAATATACTTTTCTTCCTAGTCATCTTATTTTACCATTTTATAGCCTAAACCCTTTATAGTTTTGATTATATTTCTATTACTATCTCCAATTTTATTTCGAATTCTACTAATATGTACCATAATAGTATTTTCGTCATTCATAAATTCATCTTCCCATACATATGAAAAAATCTGTTCTTTTGTAAATATAATATTAATATTTTCCATAAATAAAGTTAGTATTTTAAATTCTGTTGATGTTAAATCTATAAGCATACCATTATAGAAAAATTCCCCTGTATTTTTATTTAAGCTCATATTACCAACTACTACTTCCTTATTTTCCTTCTTGTTCTTTAAAGTCCCATAATTTCTTCTTAACTGTGCCTTAATTCTGGCTACAACTTCCATAGGATTATAGGGTTTGGTAATATAGTCATCTGCCCCTAAATCCAGTCCAATTATTTTATCGAAATCCTGTGATTTTGCCGTTAGCATAATTACCGGAACTAAGCTCTTTTTCCTAATTTCTTGAAGTACTTCTATACCGTCAACTTCTGGCATCATTATGTCAAGAACTACTAGTTCAGCCTTTTCAAATTTTTCCAGTGCCTCTTTCCCATTTTTTGCTTTAATTATTTCCCAATTTTCCCTGTTAAAATAAAGTTCCAATACTTCAAGTAATTCAACTTCATCATCTGCTACTAAAATTCTATATTTCATAACGCTCTTTCCTTATTTTTTAATATATTAAATATACCATAAAAAAATAGAAAAAAAGGAATATAGCTTCCCTTTTCCTAATCATTTTTTCTTTTATATACTATTAATACTATAATTGCTACAATAATTCCAATTCCTACTGAATATAAGGCCTTAAAATCTAGCTTATTTCCAAACAAGTAGTTTTTACCAATATTTAACACTCCATATAGATTAGGTGTAATTTTTAACACTATTTCAATTATCTTTAAAAGAACTCCCTCTGTCATTTTACTAAGAAAATCCAGTATTTCATGGAAATATCCTATTATTGTAAATAACATTCCTCCTATGGCACCTAGTAAAAACCCCCCAATATTTGATAAGGAAGTGCTAACTAGGGAAATAAATATTATATTTGGAAGGGATAGTAAAAATACCCCAATTAACTTTAGTAGATTTATATTATTGTCATACCTAAATCCAATTATTAGAACAGGTATAAAAAGAATTGCCATAAAAAATACTGAGGACATTATATTTCCTAAAGTTATTTTTAAATGATATTCTACTTGTTTTATTCCCCGAATATAAATTAATTGATTTCTCTTGTTATTATATTCATCTGGTATTGAATTAGCAGAAACAAAAGTTGCTATTACTGATGAAAAAAACATTGTAATAGGCAATAATGTTGAAATAGCACCATCAAAACTATTAATAGGCTTATCATTTATAGTTAAGGTGCCTGAACCATAAAATAGAAATCCAAGTAGTAGACTTATTATTATACCAATTATTAAATTTTTAAACTTTAAATTCTTTCTAGTTATTATTTTACTTATAGTCATAATTTCCAACTCCTTCAATAAATATTTCATCTAAAGACCTACTGGTTTTATCCTTTTCCCAATTTACAACAATGTTACCTTTGTTAATTATTATTCCTCTATTACAGGTTCTTTCAATATCGTTTAAAATATGGGAATTAATAACTATGGTCTTTCCTTTTTTCTGTAGCTCTAAAATCAAGTCCATAATAGTGTTTCTTCCTATAACATCTAGGTCTGATGTTGGTTCATCTAAGATTAAAAGTTCAGGATTTCCCAGTAAGGCTTGGGCAATAGATAGTCTTTGTCTCATTCCTTTTGAATAGCCTTTAACCTTTGTTTTATTATTTTCCAAACCCACTATTTCCAAGACTTTTAATATTTCATTTTTAAGTTCTTTTTTATTTATCTTCTGTAATTCTCCATAGAATTTTAAATGCTCATAGCCAGTTAACATCTCATAAAAACTAGGTCTTTCCGGAGAGTAACCTATTTTTACCTTATCTTTAATATAAATGTCTCCTGAAGTTTTTTCAGTAAGATTCAAAATCATCTTAATCGTTGTTGTTTTTCCTGCCCCATTACTTCCTAGTAAGGCAAAAACCTCCCCCTCTTTTATTTCAAAGGAAATATTATCCACTACTGTATTATTTCCATATTTCTTAGTTAAATTCCTGCATCTAATCATCTTTCCCTCCTGTGTCCTTTCCTAAATGTTAATTCTTGGGTTTTACTGTAATCTTTTCTTAAATTCAAAATATACTATAATAAATGAAATAAATATTAATAATAAATACAAACATACTATTGTTTTTATTTCTAAATTCATGATTATAGTTAAGATTAATAAAACAATCCCTAATATAATCCATACTTTTCCTGTAAATTTATTTATAGCTTCTTTACTATCCTTGAAAATTAAATAAATAAAATTATTCCATGTTAATTTTTTAAACACAATGAATAATAGCCCACCAATAATTAATAATATACTTGGTATATATCTTAAAAACATTGTAAGCATTTAAACATACTTCCTTTCATTTATTTCCCATAAATATATTCTAGGCAATCAAGCTAAAACTAAAATTGCTGTAACCTTAAGATAAGCTTAAGATTAAATAGGCTATAATTTAATTGGAGGTTATTATGGTTAAATATAAAGAATATATAGATAAGGACAAGATTGAAATAGAAAACGGGGAAATTAACGGATATAGTTACAGATATTCAATAAAAATTCCAATTTTAAGGGATAGTTACAGGAAGGACAAAGACCTTTTAATTTGCTCGATGAATCCAAGTAAGGCAACAAGGACACAGTCCGATAATACTTTAAATAGACTATGTAAATACGCCTATGAAAATAAATATAAAACCCTAACTGTTGTAGGTCTACTTCCTTTTTATGAAACAAATTCAAAGGATTTAAATAAATTTAACAATAATGAATTTGAAAATATTATTAATGAAAACTTTAATAAAATTAAGGAAAAAATGAATTATGTAGATAATATTATTATAGCAACGGGAAACCCTACAAATAAGGGCATGGAAAAACTGATTTTTCAGCTGAAGAAACTTCTAGAAAGTAAAAATAATTTATTTTGTTTTAAAACCAATACCGGCGAACTACTTACAAAAAAAGGATTTACTGTCCATCCCTTGTATTTAAAAGAATTAGTCGCCTGCAAGCTACCAGAGGAATATTTTAATTAATAATAAATACCACAGTAAATTTTTTAACATTATACTTTCCTAAAAATTAAAAAGCCTGTTATTTAACAATAACAGGCTTTTTATTAGCTAAAGCTCATAGACATATTTGATAATTCATTTATTATATTTAAATTTTTAACAGAAATAGATTGTCTATTTTTTATAATATATCCATTTATTTCTTCTACAAATTTATTTAAAGATCTTTTAGTTGATTTATCTTCTCTATCTAAATCCTTTAAAGCTTTAATAATTGAATCTTTTATTTTTTTATCCTTAGTGTCTGACATTTCTATATTTAATTTATTTACTAACTCTTTAGCTATTTCTCTATCTGTTTTTAACATATTAATCCTCCTTAAGATAGATTGTGTAAATATCTTACTTGGAGATAATATATTATTACTAAAACTATGTCAATAAAATAAAAAGCTATAGACTTATTTTATTAAGTTTTTGTAAAATTTGTTAAATTATTAAAAAAACTAAATTTATTGATGTTTTTATAACAAAAAGTTTAGCTTAATTCTATTTTATTTTATAGAATTACTCTTTTTCTAAATTTAAATCAAAACCTTGTTTGATAGCTGAATTTAAAATTTTAATTCTGTTTTCCAATACATTTTCAAGTTTATCAATAACCTGTTTACTAAAGCTATCAACTCTCCTATTTGCATCTCTTAAATCATAATATGTTTGCATTTCTTCATCATAGTCTTCTATTTCTTCCATATAGTTTTCAAATTCTTTATATTCATTTTCAAACAGTCTTAAATTCATATCCATTCTAGGTTTTAATTGTGGCTCTTGATTTGAATATCCAAAAGCTACTCCTACTACTGGAAAAGTAAGTTTCGGTAACTTTAATATCTCTATTATTTTGTCGGTATCATTTAAAATAGAACCTAGAAAAACTGCTCCCAAACCTTCTGATTCTACTGCATTTGTTAAGTTTTGAGCAGCTAAACAGGAATCTGTCCATCCTTGAAAAAACCTATCCATATCATGACTTGCAGGAAATAATTTTCCTGTTTTTTTTTCAGCTATTCTATTATTCCTATAGGCATCAACTATAAATATAAAAAGCTCCGGTGCCCGTCCTACATATTCTTGTTTACAAACCTCTGCAATTTGTTTTTTAACCTTTCTATCTGTAATTCTAATAATAGAAGAAGTCTGCATTCCCGTACTACTTGCAGTTCTTTGCATTACTGAAATAAATTCCTTTAATAGATTTTCAGGAACTTCTTTTTCTTTAAACTCTCTAATGGTTCTGTGGTTTAATTGAGTCTTTATTGTATGGTTCATAATACCTCCTGCTAGTTTATAATAATATATTGTTAATAAAACAGTTCTTTGATTATATATACCCTATATTTATAAAATTTTAATAATACTATTTATTATGAATTTTTAATATTATTCTATTTCCAATTTAAATCCTACGCCTATTTCATCAAAGTCATAATATTTTAATATTTCTGATTTAACCCCTAACGATGTACAATGGCAAGGATATACGATTCCAACATTATTGTCTAAAAAATAATCTATGGTATTCTTTAATCTTTCATCTGTTTTAAAAAGATGAAAACCTCCTATAATTCCTACTATTCTGTCATCATTACATACTTTTTTAGCATGTTCTACTATGTTGCAAATTCCGCTATGGGAACAACCTGTTATTATAAAAATACCATCTTTTAATTTACACACTATGGCAGAATCATCTATCATATAATCATCTTCTAATTTTCCATCTATTTCCCTTTCTCCTAAAACCCTTCTTTTTTCAAAATCGAAATATTCCGGTATCTCACCTAAAAATATACAGTTTTCCGTTATATTAAAGGGTTTTTTTGAAGGGTTATATTTGAATTTTTCTGCTATATCACTAGATCTTAAAGGAGAGCCAACATCTCCTTCTCTAGCTCTTTTAGGGTAGAAAGCATCTGGATGGGATATTAATTCCATCTTAGAAGTATTAAAATCCTCTATTATTTTTACAAGGCCTTTAGTATGATCATCATGTCCATGGGAAATGATGATTTTATCTAATTTTGATAAATCAATATCCATTTTTCTTGCATTGTCTACTACGACTCCTGAATAGCCTGTATCTAGTAGTAGTTTCTTATTATCTATTTCTATATAATAACTAGCTCCTGGCTCTCCTAAATAATAATGATCTATATATGTATTATTATCAACTAAAACTCTTAATTTCATATTTTCTCCTCTTTTATTACGACTTGTTAAATAGTATTTTAATACAAAAATTTTTATATTACAAAACAAGGCCTTATATAATTTTTTCCCAGAATGTGTTAAAAT
Organism: Miniphocaeibacter sp.; assembly: GCF_049276255.1. NCBI lineage: Bacteria > Bacillati > Bacillota > Tissierellia > Tissierellales > Peptoniphilaceae > Miniphocaeibacter > Miniphocaeibacter sp. Next base: position 27,509 of record NZ_JBASWB010000081.1, on the reverse strand, counting down.
GCTGATTAATAGATATTTATCGTTTAAAGAAAGAAAGGAAATAATATGTCTTTAAATAAATTAATACATTATTTATTAATAATTTTATTTTTAATAATCTTATATCTAATAATAGGATCAATTATACCTTGTTTTTTCACAAAAGAAGTTAGTGAAGAAAATAAGGAAATTTTTTCAAAAACCAAGTTTACAAATTCTGAAGTCGGCCCCGATAGAGCAACAATTATTGAAACACCTACAGATGCCCTTAATATTAGAATGGAAATGGTTCGTAATGCAAAAGAAACTCTTTATATTACTACCTACAAGATTAAGGATAGCCTTAGTACGAGAGCTTTTTTAGATGAAATTATGCAAGCAGCCAATAGAGGGGTAAATGTTAAAATACTTCTTGATGGAAAATCCTATTTCTATGGGGTAAATGCAAAGAATTTTTTAAATGTATTAAATAATCATACCAATATAGAATGTAGGGTTTATAATCCAGTAAACCCTCTAACTCCTTGGAACTTGCAATTATTATTACATGATAAAATAATTATTGCCGACAATGAATTTCTCTTACTTGGTGGTAGAAATATAGATGAAAGACATTTTGCACCTAAAGAATTTGAAGGTCCTATAACCCATGACAGGGAAATTTTCGTATGGAACTATAATAAGGATATTACAGAAGAAGAAACTGCTGTTAAACAAGTAAATAATTATTTTTACAGCTTATGGAATTTTGAGCATACTTCTAAAATCAAGGATAGAGGAAAAGACAAGCATCTTTCATTATTGGAAAACTCTTTTGAAACCTTTAAAAAATCAAATAGTAAGTTTTTTGAAAAAACCCTAGATGACTTTTTAAATAGAACTGTAGAAACAAATAAGATTACCTTAATTTATAATCCAATAGATGTGGCTAAAAAAGAACCTCATGTTGCCTATCAGTTACGTGAGCTAGCACTAAGGGCTAAAAAATCGGTTGTTTTACAAACTCCTTATGCTACGGGAAATAAGAACTTACTTTCTACAATGAAAGAAGTCTCAAGCAATGTACCTTTAATAATGCAAACAAATTCACCTGCCTCTACTCCTAATCTAGCTGCTTTTTCAAACTACTATGGTCATAGGAAAAAATTTATTGAAACAGGAGCATCTATTTATGAATATCAAAGTAAGGATTCAATTCATGGAAAATCCATTGTAATTGATGATAATTTAGCAATAGTCGGCTCTTATAATATGGATGATCGTAGTTTTTACCTAGATACAGAAACTATGTTAGTTGTAGATAGCAAGGAGCTAGCACACGAATTAACAGATCATATTAATAATTTAAAGAATAATTCATTAAAACTAAATAGTAATAATGAATATGAAATTTCAAATACAGTAGACTTAGAGGAAGCTCCTAAGTATAAAAAAGTTTTAATTTGGACAGTATTTATAATTATGCGTCCCTTCCAATTCTTAATTTAGGAGGAAAAATGAAAAATATACCAAATATACTATCTACCTTTAGAATATTTTTAATACCCTTTTTTGTTTGGCAAATGATTAAAGGTAATACAACTAATGCAGCATTTATTTTAGTATTATCTGGTATTACAGATTTTTTAGATGGAAATTTAGCAAGAAAATTTAATTGGATAACTGACCTAGGAAAAATATTAGATCCTATTGCCGATAAATTAACCCAAGCAGCAATTTCTATTACAATGATTATATCTATAAAAAAATACCAATATTTTTTTATAATTATGATTTTAAAAGATTTAATAATGCTAATTTTAGGTGGATATTTAATGAAAAATGGAATAAAGCTTGAAGGAGCAAAATGGTTTGGTAAGGTTTCAACCTTTGTATATTATATGGTAATGATTATTTTATTATTTATACCTAATATGCCTAATTTTATTGTTGTAACTTTATTATTTATTGCAACTATTACAGCTATTATATCAGCTGTCCTTTACATTCCTGAATATGTTAGTAAAAGAAAAGAAATATTTTCAAATAATAACAAAAAAATGTAGACTTAAGTCTACATTTTTTTAATCTTCTGTGTTTATAGCATCAATAATTACTGTTTGCATTTCTTTTCCACTTCTTTCGACAATTACAGAATGATTTTTTGATTCCGCACCAATATTCTTTTTATAATCATCGCCTAGTATTATATTATAAACTTTTATAGGCTCATTTTCCGAGTCCTCTCCCTGTAAGTTAATTTTCATTAAATCACTAGTATAATCAATCTTTACCTTATCTATTTTAAAATTCGGATTATTAAATATTAACGTATAATTTTCGTCCCCTTTAATAATCCCACTAATTTCCTCAGTTTTATCTATGGCATTAAAAAATTCTAAAATCTCATCGTATTTTTCATTATTCATATTTAACTCCATTACAGTTGTCTTTCTCCCACTTCTACATGAAGTTAAAATAAATAGAAATGAAATTATTAGTAAAATCTTTTTCATAAAACACACCTCTATCTCAATTACTCGTATTTATTATATCATAGTCCCTATATTGCTGTAACTATAAAATATATATTTATATTATGGTATAATGTTTTTAAATATTGGAGGTTATTTATGAGAAAATCTTGGGATGAATATTTTATTGATTTAGCAAAAGGCGTTGCTGAAAGAGGTACTTGTGACAGAGCTTATGTCGGTTGTGTTTTAGTCAATAAAGACAATAGAATTGTCTCTACAGGTTATAACGGATCTGTATCTGGAAACCCTCACTGTGATGAAATTGGACATACTATGAGAGATGGCCATTGTATTGCTACTATACATGCTGAAATGAATGCTTTGTTATACTGTGCAAAAGAAGGAATTTCCGTTAAAGGATGTAAGTGTTATGTAACTCATTTTCCTTGTCTTAATTGTACTAAAGCACTAATTCAAGCTGGAATATCAAAAATATATTATCTAAATGGTTATAGAATTGATGACTATGCTATTGAATTGTTAGAAAAAAACAATATTGAACATGTTGAATTAAAATATTAATATTTAAAATCCTAGGTATATTCCAAAATTGCCCTATATTGGGAATATATCTAGGATTTTTATTTAAAAATATATTTTTATATTTTTTACTCTTGTATTATAGATAATGAAAGATTAATGAAATTATGGCAAATTTATATTTTTATTAAAATTTCTTTTTCAATTTTTCTTTTAATTCATCAAATTCTTCTGATATTTTTTCCCTGTATTTTTTAACCTTTGCTTTTCTTTCACCTGTTTTTTGTTCCCTTATTTTATATCTAGTTTCTCTTTCTAGATGTTTTTCAAGCTCTTTAGCTTCTTCAACTTCATACTGTACTTCTGATGCCTTAAATCTTGTAAGAACATGTTCATATTCTTCAAGTTCTTTATCTATGCCATCTATTTCTTCCTCTATTAGAAGAATAATCGCTTCCTCGTCTTCATTTACTAAAATCCCAACCTTTTCAATTAAGGACATATTTTTAGTAGCATCAGCTATGTCCATTCTATTACCTATTAAAACACCTAGGCCACTAAATAATAGTATTCCTACAGGACCACTTAATATACCAACAAGGCCTCCTATTAGGCCTCCCTTTATCATATCATCCCTTGTGTCTAAGCCTGAATCATAAATATCTTCTACTATTATTTTGTCATTACTCTTACTTACTATAACCATTTGGTTTATTGTATAATTATCTTTAATAGGGTTATTACTTAATTTGTCAAATACCTCATGAGCATCTTCACTATTTTTAAAATTTATTAAATCTACATTTTGTTTCATAACGTATTCCCCCTCTATAATAAGTTTATACCCTTTAAACTATTTCAATTATCAGTAATTGTTTTATTCAAATAAATACTATTTCATAAAAAATACAATTGACTTTTATACTTTAATATAATACTATTTTTAGTAATACATTTTTTATTCATCAAAGGAGGACATAAGATGGAACATACAATTTCTGTTATTGTAGAGAACAAAGCTGGTGTACTTTCAAGAGTATCTGGTCTTTTCTCAAGAAGAGGATATAATATTAAGAGTTTAGCAGTTGGTGAGACGGATATTCCAGGAATATCTAGAATGACAATTGTTGTAAACGGTGATGAGAAAACGATTGAACAAGTAGAGAAGCAACTCTATAAACTAATAGATGTAATTAAAGTCATCCATTTAACTGATGAAGAATTTGTTGAAAGAGAACTAGTTATGATTAAGTTAAATGTAAGTAAAAGTACAAGAACTGAAATTCTACAAGTTGTAGATATTTTCCGTTCTAAAGTAATAGATATGAATGTTAATTCCTTTGTTATTGAGGCAACAGGAACAACTAGTAAAATTTCAGCTTTAGAAAAAGCTTTACAACCATATGGTATACAGGAAATAGTTAGAACAGGTATGATAGCCTTATCAAGAGGTGCTAAAAAAAGTAAGGGGGTTTCCATTAAATGAAAATAACCGGTGCAAGAGCTGTAATAAAAGCATTAGAGGACAATAATATAAAATATATTTATGGTTATCCCGGAGGAGCGGTAACTCCCCTTTATGATGAACTTTTAAATACAGATATTGAACATATACTAGTAAGAAATGAACAAGCAGCTGCCCATGCTGCCAGTGGTCATTCCCGTACTTCGGATACTGTAGGTGTTTGCTTAGCAACGTCCGGTCCCGGTGCAACTAATTTAGTTACGGGTATAGCTACAGCTTTTATGGATTCTGTTCCATTAATAGCCATAACAGGACAAGTATCCACTTCAATGGTTGGAACAGACGCCTTCCAAGAAGTTGATATTACAGGAATAACTTTACCAATAGTCAAACATAGTTATTTAGTAAAAGACGCTTCTGAAATTCCACAAATTTTTGAAAATGCCTTTCATATAGCAAATACAGGTAGAAAAGGACCTGTTCTTATAGATATTCCTAAGGATATTCAATTAACTACCTTTGAATACGTTGAACCTACTAAACCTAAATTAATGGGATATAATCCAAATTATTACCCTAATATAAAACAGGTAGAAAGAATTAAAAGAATTTTAGAAAAATCTGAAAAACCTCTTTTATTAATTGGGGGAGGTGCTGTTTATTCAAAATGTTTCAAAGAATTAGAAGAATTATTTGAAAAAGTAAATGCACCAATATTAACTACCTTAATGGGGAAAGCGGCTATTAATAACAACCTTGAAAATTATTTTGGTATGTTAGGACTTCATGGAACAGCAGCTTCAAATTACGCAATTAACCAATGTGATTTAATTCTAAGTCTAGGAGCAAGGTTCGATGACAGAGCAACTATGCTTACAGATAATTTTGCTCAAAATGCAACTATTGTTCATGTTGACATTGACCCTGCTGAATTAGGAAAGAACATTACTACCCACTACCCGGTAGTTTCAGATATTAAAAATTTTCTAGATGAATTTAACCCAATTATTGATAAATTAGATTATTCTAATTGGATTAAGGATATTAAGAAACTAGATGAAAAATATCCAATGAAATATAATAAAGAAAATATAAATCCACCAATGGTTATAGATAGATTATGTAATTTAACTAAGGGTGAAGCATATATTTGTACTGAAGTTGGACAACATCAAATGTTTGCTGCTCAATTTTACAATTTTTCAAAACCTGACCGATTTATTACTTCCGGTGGATTAGGTACAATGGGATACGGACTACCAGCTGCTATTGGAGTAGCTAAAGCCAATCCTGATGCTACAGTTATAAATATTTGTGGTGATGGTTCTTTACAGATGAATTTTGCTGAAATTGCTACAGCCTTAGAGCAAAATCTACCTATTAAGTTGTTCCTATTTAATAATTCATCCCTAAATTTAGTAAGACAATTACAGTATTTTGGCAGTAATAAAAGATATAGCGGTATAGAGTTTACATGTAACCCAGACTTTTGCAAATTAGTAAAGTCCTACCCTAATACCGAAGCCTATAGAATAGATGATATTTCACAAATAGATGATGTTATTAACAAGGCCTTAAATAATGGAAAATTTACATTGGTAGAGGTTAATACCCAAACAACAGAAATAGTTTATCCTGTTGCTTCTGCAAGACTAGGTGTGAAAAAATTAGATTATTTTGATGGAGAGGAGATTCTATATTAATTTAAAATTTATAAAAGATTAATAGTTTTACACTTTATTGGTGTAATGCTATTAATCTTTTTTTTATATAATGTTGTATAATTTATATAGACTAAAAAATAAACAAAAAATCTTGGAGGTTATTTTGGCTGATTCAAATATTATGAATGTTATATCTATTGCTTTTGTTGCAATACTTACAATATATGCTTATTCAAAATACGATAAAAGACATAAGGAAAGAAAAAGACTATCTAAAATCGATGAAGAAAAAATTTGCTACTTATTTTCAAATGCTTATGTAAATATATTATCTATTAATGGAAAAATACCTGTTCCTATGGTTAAGGATGATTTAGATATATTTACGAAAATTCCTGACAAATCTAAAGGATATATTTTCGAATATACAAATACCTTAGAATTAAAATACCAATATGTAGAACTTCATGCTTTAAAGAAATCTGTACAAACAGATGAAATTACTTCTATCTATACTGTAAAACCTGGGCATGTATATTATATATACGGTGAAGATAAAAATGATAGTGAACTATCTTTAAAATTTAAAGATATAACCAAAGAAACAAAAAGGGAGAGTAATTAAACTCTCCCTTTAAATATTATACTAATGTAACACCACCATCAACTAGTAACAATTGTCCTGTTACATAATTTGATGCATCTGATGATAAGTACATAATTGTACCCATTAATTCTTCCATTTTTCCTAAACGTCCTGATGGATTATTTGCAAGATAGTTTTCAATTAAATCTTTTTCTTCTTTTAATTCATCTTCAAATATTCCCAAGCCTATAGCATTTACAGTAATACCATCTTTCATATAGGTAGCTGCTGTTGCTTTAGTAAGACCAACCATTGCTGCCTTAGATACATTGTAAGCATGTCTAACTAAAACATCGTCTTTACTAAATGAAATTGCACTTGCTGATGAAGTGTTTACAATTTTTCCATAGTTGTTTTTCTTCATTTCTGGAAGTAAATATTTCATAGCTAAATATGCAGATCTAACATTTATATTCATAGAAGTATTCCATTCTTCTTCAGTTAATTCTTCAACAGAACCATGTTGAATTACACCGGAATTGTTAAATAGAATGTCTATTCTACCAAATCTTTCAACTATTTCCTTTGCTGATTTTTTAATACTTTCCTCATCTGTTACATCACATTCAAAAGCAACTGCTATATATCCTTTGTCACCCATTTCTTTAAAAAGATCATCTAAATCGCTTTTGTTTTTAGCTAGAATTGCTACTTTTGCACCACAATCACCATAGCCTAGAGCTGCTAGTTTTCCTATTCTTGAATCAGCTCCAAATACCACTGCAACCTTGTCTGTAAAATCAAAATAATTCATATTTCCTCCTTATTTAGATAATTAAAGTAAAATATACAATTATCTATATTAAATTTATTATTGTATTAATAATATTATATACAATAAATATTGTTTTGAAAATGTTTTTCAAAAAATTCAATTTATACTTAAATGTAAGGGATATATAAATAGGAAACATTTCCATTATAATATTATAATATCATAATTGTCCTATTATAGAAAATAGACATGAAAACCATGTCTATTTTTATTCTATCTTTATATTGTATTATACTAAAGTAATTCCACCATCAACTAAAATTAATTGTCCAGTTACATAATTTGATGCATCTGATGATAAATACATAATTGTACCAATTAATTCTTCCATTTTTCCTGGTCTTCCAGCAGGGTTTGACGCATTATAAGCTTTCATAAAACCTTCATGCTTAAATAGGGTTCCCTCTGTCATTTCTGTTTCAAATAATCCAGGTCCAATAGTATTAATTGTAATACCATCCTTCATATATGTTGCAGCAGCCGCTTTTGTTAAACCTACCATAGCAGATTTTGAAACATTATATGCATGTCTTACTAAATCTTCATTTTTATCAAATAGTACTGCATTTACAGAAGCTGTATTAATAACTTTTCCATAATTGTTTTTTTTCATTTCTGGAATTAAGTACTTCATAGCCATGTAAGCTCCTCTAACATTTGTATTCATTGACTTATTCCATTGTTCAACAGTAATGTTTTCTACAGATCCTGGTACTGCAATACCTGCATTGTTGAATAATATGTCTATTTTTCCATATTTTTCAACTACTTCTTTTGCTGCTTTTTTAATGCTTTCTTCATTTGTCACATCACATTCAAACGCTGTAGCAATATAGCCCTTGTCATGCATTTCTTTAACAAGATCATCAAGTTTTTCTTTTCTTCTTGCTAAAACAGCTACCTTTGCTCCTGAATCTCCATAACCTAAAGCTGCTGCTTTACCTATTCCGGAAGAAGCCCCAAAAACTACAGCAACTTTATTTGTAAAATCAAAATAATTCATAATTCCTCCAATAATCACTTTTTTTATAGACAATACTTGTTGCGCTATTTAACGTTTTCACACTATCTATTATAGATATTATAACCAATTATATCATTTTTGAAAAGGTTTTACTAACTCTTTTTTAGAGTTTAGATGAATGTAAATTAAAATAAATCAAAAGTAAAATATACTTGACTTTTTATATGTTTTATTTTACTATATTTTCAGGAGGTTTTATATGGCTAAAAACTTACAACTAAAATCCGCTAGAGCAGCTAAAGATATGACACAGAAAGATTTAGCTATAATTGTTGGTGTATCTCGGCAGACAATAAATGCTATAGAAAAGGGAGATTATAATCCTACAATAAAACTCTGTCGTAAAATTTGCAGAGCATTAGATAAAAAACTAGATGATTTATTCTGGTTAGACGAGGAGGAAGATGATGAATAAAGTTTATTTAAAAAGCATTAAGGAAGGATTAAAAAAAACACCTGATGAAAGGGAAAAATTAATTTCCTACGATATAGATAGTAAGGTAAAATCTATATTTCTTATTTTTTTTATATTTATATTACCAATGACAATTTCTATTGGAAAATTGTTTTTTAAAAAAGATTACACCATAAAAGCTACTAATTTATACGGATATATACAATTATTTTATGGCTTATACCTATACCTTTCTGCCATTATGTATATCGGTAAAAATATAATCAACAAAAAGTCTCTAGTGGATATTTTTTGTGGTTCTGCATTAGTACCTATGTCCCTAGCATTAATATTACTAAATATGGATAATATTTCCACAACTCATTATATTTTTTGCTTTACCCTATATCCTATTATTTTATTTTTAATTTTAGGACTTGTATATAAAATATCTGTTAAATATGAGGAAGATGAGGAAGAATAGAACATGTTTAAAAAGGAGATATAAAGATGAATAAGTTTGAAAATTTTCTATATAAAAGATTTATAGGTTTTAATAATAATAGAGACGAATATCAAGAAAAAGAAATTAATAAAAAACTAGCATTAGGATATATTTTTGCATTTTATATGATACTTGTCCTTATGATGATTAGTTTTATAATTGATACTGTTAATCATACCATTTCCTTTGGTACTGTTGCCCTCTTTCTACTATTAGAATTCATTAGCCTATATATTTTTATTGGAATTAGGAAAAACAAGATAGATACTACTGAATGCTATAGCCAGGAAGAGTATAGATTAGCAATAAAAAAACTAAAAAAGAACAGTTTATTTATCGGAATATTTTGGGGAGTATCCATATTTCTTTTCACGGAAATGCTTAGTCCTTTTTTAACAGGAGAAAATTTTAATATTAAGTTTTTCAGCATTATAATTTACTCAATAGGTGGTTTTATCTTCGGTACAATCATGTATTTTTTAGAAAAAAGTAAATTAAAGAAAGAATTTTAACAATTTAGAATTCAACAAAAAGTCTAGGTAATCCTAGACTTCTTTTATTTTTACTCCTATGTCTATTGGTTTTGCATGGTACATAGCCGTTGTTACAAGTCCATTTGCACCAGTTCTAGCATATTCCAATATGTTATTTTCATTAATTCCACCGGCTGCTAAAATTATTATACTCGGGTTTATTAATCTTAATTCCTTAATTAGTTCTTCAAGTTCCGAAGCTTTTACCTTATCAAATTGTAGCCCATCTATTCCTGCTCTTGCAAGAATTCTAGCTTCTTCAAAGTCCTTTACCTCTACTACTATTTTCTTCTCACAACATTTTAGCTTTACCATATCTAGTTTTTTTACAAAATTTTCTATTCCACCAAGAAATTCCTTATGTTGATCAAATACAAGTATTGTTTCAGATAGTCCCATTCTATGGGGAACTGCCCCTCCCATTAAGATAGCTTTTGTAACTTGTTTTTTCGTTCCTGGAAAAACCTTTCTAGTTGTTAAAATAGGAATATTAAATCCGTTATTTTTAAGTAAATTTACCAATTTCCTAGTTTTTGTTGCTATGCCACAGCTGTTGTCTAAAAGATTTTGTCCAACCTTCCAGGCATATTGAACATTTTGTACATTCCCTAGTCCCGATATTAGTTCAGTTCCTTCTTCAACTTCTGAGCCTGACCTAACAAAATTTTCAACTTCTATTCCTAATATTTCAAATATTCCCTTAACTTCTTCACTTCCACTAACTATACAATTTTCCCTTGTAAAATAAGAAATTCTTGCTTCCCCTTCTTCTATTCCCAAGGAGAAACTCGTTAGATCAAAATATGGTATATCTTCTTCAATAAATTTCTCTAATTCCTCTCTTTTAAAAAACATTTTCCCTCCTAATAAATAAAATACTAATGGCCTTTTGTTTATTCTAAGGACTTCTAATATTATAAAAAATTAACTATTATAATCTTATTTATATTTACCCAATTCTAAAACTTCTTCTGAAATTTTTCTTATAGTTTCAACATCATGATCTATTAATAATATAGCTCTTTTTGTAGAGTCCTCTTTTAATAATTCAACAATTTTATTTTTTAACTTTTTATCTAAACCATTAAAAGGTTCATCTAATACAAATAAATCAGACTTATACCCGAATCCTCTAGCAAATGAAACTCTCCTTTTCATTCCATTTGAAAGCTCATTGGGATATTTATTACCATCATTTTCCATATCTATTATTTTTAACAAATCTTCAGCCTTATTCTTATTATTTATCACATAATTAATATTTTGAAAAGCATTTATATTGGGAATCAATCTATTTTCAGGAAAAACTGTAGAGGTTTTTATTTTTTTACTATATTCTATTACTCCTGCTGTTAATTCTTCTAAGCCCATTATTATTCTTGCTAAAGTTGTTTTCCCACAACCTGAAGGTCCTATTATAGAATATATTCCTCTATTTCCTATTTTAAAACTTAAATCTTTAAACAGTATTTTTTTATTAAATTCCTTTGAAATATTTTTACATTCTATCAATTAGAATCTCCTTTTATTTTATATGATTTATTTAAATATATATTAGTTGAAAATAATATTATTTTTTCTGTTAATATACTCATAATTATTACAACTATTGTCCAAGCAAATATTTCATCTGTATTAAGATATATTTTTCCATCAGCTATATGGCTACCGATTGTCATAGTTGCTGATGCCATCACTTCTGCTGTTATAACCGATTTCCATGCATACCCAAATCCTGTATGGACTGCTGCCAGTAAAAATGGCAGGGAATATGGCAAGTATATATTTTTTAATTGACTAATTTTACTCACTTTAAAAAACTCCGACATTTCAATTAAGTTATAATCTACAGCCTTAAAGCCTTCTATGGCATTACGCCAAACTAATGGTAACACCATAAAAACACATACTAATATTGGCAATTTCTCAACTTTCATAAAGACCAGTGCAAGTATAATAAAAGACGCTATGGGAGTTACTCTCAATATATTAAAAATAGGTAAAAATATATCCTTTGTTATAGGAATTAATAAATTTAATAGGGCAAAGAAAATTCCTAGGGTATAGGCTATTGTAAAACCAAAACCTATGCTTTTAACTGAATTTAATACTGAAAAATAAAAATTTTTCTCCTGTATTAATTCCATTAATTTTATAATTATATTTTTAGGCGACGGCAATACAATAGGTTTGTTTATTATTCTATAGGTAATTTCCCAAATAAAAATCCAAAATAATAATATTAGTAGATTTTTAATTAGTTTTTTCATATTTATTTAGTAAAATAAAAGTTATCATCGGGTAATTTTCCACCTACAGACTCAGGATTTGCATCAAAGAGAATTTCAAAAAATGGCTTTAATTTTGTTTTCATCTCTTCCCCATCAATATAGACCTGATTACTTTTCGGTATTGCTTCTAATGCTATTTTTTCCGGAACTATATTAAATTTACCGCAGTTTTTTGCTGTATTTTCCAAATCACTATGTACTAAGTCACAAGATTTTTTATATTCCTTTATAAAATCATTTAAAGCTTCCTTGTTTTCTTCAGCAAATTTCTTACTTATTACTGTACATCCTTGGGATAAGATAATATTTTCTTCAATTTTATTCCATTCATCTGTTAAATCCGATACTATTTTTATATCTTCATTTTCTGCCATTACCTTGCTTAAAGTAGGTTCTGGAATAGTTGCTATGGAAACTTGACCAGCTGAAAGTAAACCGGATATTTCCTCGTGACCAGGATAATATGTAATATTTACATCATTTTTTGGATTAATTCCTTTTTTATTTAAAATATATTCAAAGGTATATTGTGGTATAGCTCCTTTACCACTGGCTGAAACTTCCTTACCTTTAATATCATCAAGACTTTTTATTGACTCATCTGTTGACACCAACTTAATTACCCCTAAAGTATTAACTGCCAGTATTTCTATTTCTCCATTGGTTTTGTTATATAGTGTTGCTGCCATATTAGTTGGAATAGTTGCTATATCCAATTCACCAGAAATTAATTTTGCATTTAATTCATCTGGAGCTCCTCCTATGGTAAATTCATAATTGTTTTCAGTATTACCCTTTTCATTTTCATCCATTAAATTTACAATACCTATTCCGGGAAACCCTTTAATTGTTCCAACTTTAACATCTGTTTTTTTAGTTTCTACAACTGTTTCTTTAGTTTTTTCAGTTTCTTTATCTACATTATTTTCTCCATTACTACAAGCCACCATTAAAACCGATAAAATTAAAAGTAATGCTATTTTTTTTAAATTTTTCATTTATTCCTCCTTGTGTTTTTAGAAATATATCGCTTTGTAAAAAAATCACACACTTTCTGTGTGTAATATCATTATACTTTTAAAAATATAATCTTTCAAATAAAAAACAGCTATTATTGGGAAACCAATTAATAACTGTTTAATTTGTTTTCAGATTTTATTCTGCTGCTGTAGCTTCTGTTGGTGCCTCTGTTGAAGTTTCTTCTGTTGCATCTGTTGGTGATGTTTCTTCTGCAGGTTCTGTAGTATCAGCTGCAGTTGCCGGGTTATATGGAGCTATAGTTACTTCTCCTGTTAATTCGTTTATTTCCCCTTCTTTTATTTTTCCTATATGTTGAATTACTATTTTTGAGCCTTCTTTAAAGTCCGCTAATTTTGCCTCTTCACCTTTTTCATTAAATGCTTTAGTGTCTTTATTTTCAGTAAAGGTATATTTCTTACCTACAAATTTTTCATCACTACCTTCTTCACCTTCAATACCAACAATTGTGAATTTTTTCTTTCCATCTGCTTCTTCTATTTTTTCTACATCTGCATAAAATACGCTGGTCATTTTAGCTCTTTCTTCATTTTCTTTTTTTGTTTTAGCTGTATCCCATATTCCAAATATAGAAAGGGCTACAATTAAAGCTCCCATAACTATAAAAAATTTCTTCATTTATTCCTCCAAATCCATAATAATGTTTAAAATACAAAGGTTATTATATCATATTCTCCATATATATTTAAGTAATTTTAATTACCTTTTATAAACTTTTCGTAAACCTCTTCTAATACCCCATCATTATTACTAGAATCAGCTACATAGTCTACTACATTTTTTATTTCATCAACAGCATTTGATACTGCTACAGAAAGTCCTGCAACTTTTAGCATTTCCAAATCATTATGGTTATCGCCAATAGCTATAACCTCCTCAACATTAATTCCTAATATTCGACATAGGTTTTTAATTCCTTCTCCCTTGTTTACCTTTGGCGAAATAAACTCTAAATATCTGTTAGATGAAAAAGTATATCCTGCTTTAGAACGGATTTTACCTTCTAAATCATTTATTATTTCTCTTAAATAATTCATATTTGTATTTTGAAAAATTACTTTTGCAATATTTTGATTTTTTAAAAAATCTATATTATTTTGAATATTTTGCCATTTTATGCCTTTTTCCTTCATTAATCTAGCTTCATCGTCATTAATGTTATACACATAAAGATCATTATTAGTATAAACTTGTATACCAATATCCTTTTTTAATCCATATTTAAATAATTTTTCTGCTGTTATAAAATCCAATCCCTTAAAATATAAAATCTCTCCATCTTTTGCCTTTGTTATTGCAGCACCGTTTAAACCGATTATATATTCATCATCTAATTTATCGAAACCTAACCACTTGATTTCATTTTGTAGAGAATTTTGTCCCCTTCCTGATGCTGGAACAAATTTTATACCATAATCTTCATCTAGTAATTTAACTATTTCTAAATTATTTTTAGGAATTTCACTTTTATCATTTAAAAAAGTTTCATCCATATCACTGGCTATTAATTTATATTTCATTTTTTTACTCCTAATCAAATTCAACTTTAAAATCCTCATTGTAGTAAGCCTTAAAACACATTTTCACCTGGTCAAAAGTTGTTCTATCCTTTGACATTGAAGGAATTTCATCAATTCCAAAATATCCACTTTTTAAAGTTTCAATATTTTTTTGAAACCTTCCTCCATTTAATTTACACAAAACAAATATCTTTATAATATTGTAAGTATACTTTGGCTCATTATGTCTTTTTCTATCTTGAACAGCAATAATTCTTACTGGCTCAACATCTACTCCTGCCTCTTCCATTGTTTCCTTTATAATATTCTCCCTTATAGAAAGATTATGGTCAACCCAACCTCCTGGCATAGTCCAAAGCTTATTTAATTCTTGAACAAGTAGGATTTTATTATCCTTAAAAACAGCTGCTCTACAGTCTAATTTAGGAGTCTTATATCCTGTTTTTGTAAAAAATAATCTATCTATATTTTCAAAATCATCTTTATTTTTATGATTTTTTATTTCATCAGATATTTCTCCTACTCTTTTAAGCCTGTCTATATCAAAAACATTTTTGGTGTTTTTAATTCCATGTCTATAAATATTGTCTAACTCTTCTGTAACCTTATTCCAATTTAAATTTTCCATAAAAAACACCACCTATTTAGTCAAATAAAATATCTGAACTTAAATTATTGTAAGCATTAAAACACATCTCAATTTGCTTATAATTTGTCTTACTTGTCATTAATTTAGGAAGGCTATCCAGTTCAAAATATCCACTTTTAATAGTTTCCTCATTTTCTTCAAATTCACCATTTATATATTCACATAGTACAAAAAATCTACATAAATCATATATATAAATCGGCTTATTATGTTTCTTCCTATCTTGTATAGCAATTAATCTTGTTGGTTTAACTGTAAGACCGGCTTCCTCCCTTACTTCTTTTATAATGTTTTCTTTTATAGATAAGTCCGGTTCTACCCAACCACCTGGTAAAGTCCAAAGTCCATTATTTTCCTGTACTAATAAAATCTTCTTTTCTTTAAATACCGCTGCCCTACTATCTAGTTTAGGTGTCTGATACCCGGCATCTTTAGAAAAAAACGTCTTTAGTTCATCGTGACTATGACTTGAATATTCTTCAATAATATCATAGGATAAATCCCTTATTTTTTCATATTCCTTTAATAAAACTTCATCTTCACAATAAAAAAGTCCTGAAAGGGCCAATGACCTTAATTCATTAGCCCAATTTAGCCATTGTAAATTATTCATTTCTTACCTTTCTTAATAATGCTTTAAATTATAATATAATCTATATAAATAATTTTATATTATATAGGAGAATAAAACTACTATTATATTTATTTTCCAACAATTTTTTCTACTGCCATTATTCCATCTACTGCAGAACTCATTATTCCACCGGAATATCCAGCACCTTCTCCTATTGGATAAAGGCCCTTTGTGTTTATTGACTGATAATTTTCCTTATTCCTTAATATTCTTATAGGTGAAGATGACCTTGTTTCTACACCAGTTAAAACTCCATCTTCAAGAGAAAAACCATTTAATCTTTTATCTAAGTTTATTATAGCTTCCTTAATTGCCTCATTTATACTTTCAGGATATATGCTATTTAAATCCGTTAGTTTATAGCCAGGTTTATAACTTGGTTTCACATCTCCTATCTCTGTTGATGGAATCCCATTTATATAGTCCTTTATTAATTGAACAGGGGCAAAATATTTTCCCCCACCTAATTCATAGGCTTTTCTTTCTATTTCTTCTTGAAAATACATTCCAGCCAGTAACTCTTCTCCATAATCCTTTTCAGAGATATTTGCAATAATTGCACTATTGGCATTTTCTAAATCCCTTGCATGATAACTCATTCCATTAACACATAATTCATCTTTAAAGGAAGATGCTGATATAACCCTTCCACCAGGGCACATACAAAAAGTATAAACTCCTCTGCCTTCCTTTGATTTATATGTTAATTGATACTCTGCTGCCAATAATTTAGCTGATGCAAAAGATTCTCCATATTGGGATTTGTCTATTAGTATTTGAGGATGCTCTATTCTAAATCCTACTGCAAAGGCCTTGTTCTCTATTTCTATTCCCCTATTTAAAATCATTTTAAAAGTATCTCTAGCACTATGGCCTATTGCTAAAAACAAATCCTCTGTTTCAAAATCACCCTTATTGGTCTTTATTCCTACTATTTTATTATTTTCAATTTTAATATCCTCCAGTTTTGTTTCAAAATAAACATCACCACCATAGGATGTAATTTTTTCCCTAATATTTTTTACAACCCCTCTTAATAAATCCGTTCCAATATGCGGTTTTTGCAGTATCATAATTTCTTCAGGGGCACCATTTTCTACAAATATTTTAAGTACTTCCCTAATTCTAAAATTATTGGATCTGCTGGTTAATTTACCATCGGAAAAAGTACCAGCCCCTCCTTCGCCAAATTGAACATTTGATTCATAATTGAGTTTGCCTGTTTCCCAAAAATATTCAATATCGTCTGCTCTACTATCTACGTCTTTTCCTCTTTCTATAATAATTGGTCTGTAGCCATTTTTAGCAAGCATATACCCACAAAATAACCCTGCAGGACCAAGTCCTACAACTATTGGTCTTTTTTCAAATTTTCTTATGGGATTTATTTCAAAAACTTTCTCTTCATAAATTTTTACATCATTATCCTTTAATTTAGAAAGTCTTTTTTCAGATAATTCAAGGTTTACCAGCACTTGATAGACAAATAAAATATTGTTTTTCTTTCTTGCATCTATTGATTTTCTATAAATCTCATAAGAAAAATCGTCATATTTTATTTTTAATTTTTTCTTTATTTTTTCCTTAATTTTACTAGTATCTTCATCTATTCCTAGTTTTATATTACTTATAATAATCATATTTTCTCCTGTTTCTAATATAGCTTAAGTAAATGTTAGTATTTCTGCTATGATTTTTTTAAAACTAATTTATTAATTTACAAAAACCATATATTTTATAATAATCACCATTATTATAACAAAAAAGAACAGATTTCTCTGTTCTTAAGCTATTGGAAATTCTACATTGAAAAACAGCCATTCATTTTTATATGTTGTTGTAATTTTACCATTATGAAGCTTTATTATCTTTCCTGCAATAGAAAGGCCAAGACCAAATCCACCAGTATCTCTTGAACGAGATTCATCTGCCCTATAAAATCTGTTGAAGATTTGCTGTTCATCTTCCTTAGTAAAATTTTTAATTCTATTTCCTATTTTCATTGAAGCAGTTTTCCGAACTCGATTTAAATTAACCAAAATTACATTATCGTCTTGAGAATACTTTATAGCATTATCTATTAAAATATTAATTACCTGTTGTATTTGCTCATAGTCTGCTAAAATCATTATGTCATCTTGTATTTCAGTTTTCAAGGTTTTTCCAACAATTTCTGCCCGTCCCTTAAAATCCTTACAGGTATTAACCAATAATTTTGACAAGTTAATTTTTTCCATAGCCTCTTGACTAGCTTCATCGGTTTTTGAAAGGGTTATTAAGTTTTTAATTAACTTATCCATTCTTGCCAGTTGATTTTTAGTACTTTCAGTCCACTCACTTTCACCATTTAATATTTCTATCATTTCAGTGTTTGCAGAAATTATAGATATTGGAGTCTTAAGCTCATGGCTAGCGTCTGCTATAAAATGCTTTTGTCTTTCTTCATTGTCAATAAAGGGTTTAAGGGCTTTCTTTGAAAATACAGCTACAATAATCAAACCTAAGGAAGTAAGTAATATTCCTATATATAAAGAAGTTCTAAGTATTGATTTTTGGGACTGTAATTCATCAAATATATCTAAAAATATAACTATTTTACCGTCCTTTATTTTCTTTATATTGTATCTATAAATGTCGTAATAACCTTCTGTCCTTCTTCTTTTTATAACTCTATTGGCTAGTTCAATAGCTTCCTCTTTGTTTTTTGTTACTATTCTATCGGTATTTGACTTTAACACATTATTGTCTTTATCGTATTCTACATAAAAAAACCTCTGTCTATATACAGAATCTAAAGTAGTATCTAAATCCTCATTTCTATTTAACATTTCCGATATGTTTCTTAAATCTTTAATTTCAATTAACTCATAATGATCATATAAAAAAGAAATCATCTTATCTGCTTGTTCTCTTGTTCTATTTATAGTAACTATATTAATAGTAGATATAGTTAAACCTAAAATAAACAAAATAGCAATAGTTGTAATTACAATGAAATTTCTTCTTAACCTACTGTACATTTTTTATTCCCAATTTAAAGCCATATTCTATATCCCCATAAATTTCATAATCCGATTCTAATTCTTGAAATTTTTTATTAATATATGCAATGTACAGTTTAATCTTTGAATGATTATCTTCTTTATTTTCGTATTTTAAAGTTGAAAGTAATTGATTAATTTCGATTTTTCCATCTATATTAGTAATGAATTTATTTAAAATTTTTACCTCTTCTTTATTTAAAATTAAAGATTTATTTTCTTTTTCCAATTTACTATCAGCAATATTATATAGAACATCTCCAAAGTTATATGTTTCAATAAATTTATTATTTCTTCTTATTAAAGCCTTAATCCTAGCTATTAGTTCATTTGTTTGAAAAGGTTTAGCTAAATAATCATCAGCTCCAGAATCTAACCCATTAACCTTGTCTTCATTTTCACCTTTAGCTGTTACCATAATAATCGGCGTAGAGATATTTTTATTTCTAATTTCCTTAAGTACCTCTATACCATCAAGTCTTGGCATCATAATATCTAAAATAATTACATCATAATTATTGTTTATTGCTAAATTTAACGCTTCCTCCCCATCAAAAGCATTATCCACTTCATAACCATTATATTCAAGTATTGTTGATATTGCCCTTGAAAGTTGTTTCTCATCTTCTGCATATAATAATTTCATACTATACTCCTTCATTCTTAATAAAAGACATTATAGTTTCTAAGTTTAAATCCGTTGTAGCCATTTCATCGGCACATTTCTTTAACTCTTCTTTAAATAATTCCTTGTTTTGAATATCCTTCTTATACATTAGCTGGTGTTCCAAACTTGCCCAACAGTCCATAGCAATAGTTCTAATTTGTGCCTCAGCATATATATTTTTAATATTCCCATCTATTTCAATAGGTAGCATTATTATTATATGATAACTTCTATAACCATTGCTTTTCGGTTTATTAATATAGTCCTTTTCTACAACAATTTTAACATCTTTTATTTCCTTTATTTTTTTTACAATAAATTCAATATCGCTAATAAAGGTACAAATTATTCTAAAACCACAAATATCATGTAAATATTCCATAGCATTATTAGAAGTAGGCTCTTGTTCTAACTTAATTAATTTATCCTTCGCACTTTCTGGATGTTTAACCCTATATTTTATATGCTCTACCGGATTTCTATCTTCAAAAGAAGAATAATCTTCTCCACTGTTCTTTATTATTTCATATATAGTTTTCATGGCTTTTTCTATATATAGTAAATTCTCTTTATAAAAATCTAAATAATCTTCATTGTTTATATAATCTAATTCCATCTTAAAACCTCCCTTACCTATTATATATTATTAAAGTTAAAATTTTCTTAATATAAAGGATATTTATCATTTAAAAACAAAAATAGTCATATATGTATTAATTATTTTAAATATAAAATCTCCCTATGAAATATCTATGTTATTATTAAAACATAAATAGAAATTAAAACCAATTTACAAATATATGATAAATCCTATGAAACTATTTTTATATTGTAAAATATAAATATTTTTATTCCTATATTTATAATATTGGAGTTCTTTTACTTACTATAGGAGATGTTTTTAAAATAAGGAAGTGTAAATATGAGAAACTTAACCAAGGGAAATGAACTAAAGGCCATATTATTATTTAGCCTGCCTTTAATAATGGGCAATATGCTACAACAACTATACAATGTTGTAGACACCTTAATAGTAGGAAAAGTTATTGGAGGCACTGCCTTAGCTGCTGTAGGGTCCTCCTTTGCTTTAATGACCTTTATTACAGCTATAACTTTAGGCTTTTGTATGGGAAGTAGTGTGGTATTTTCCCAATTATATGGTGCTGGAAAATTAAATACCTTAAAAACAGGAATTTTCAACTCCTTTATTTTTATTGGAGCTTTAAGTCTTATAATAAATATCCTAGCTTTTTTACTGTTAAATAAAATTATCATATTACTAAATATTCCTGCTGAAGCTGTTGATGAAACAAAAATATATCTTAGAATTATTTTTATTGGAATAATGTTTACCTTTATTTATAACTTTTTTTCAGCAGTACTTAGAAGTGTGGGAAATTCAGTAGCACCCTTAGTCTTTTTAGCAATTGCTGCAGTAATAAATATTGTTCTAGATATTATATTTGTTCTTCCTTTTCAACTAGGAGTTGCCGGTGCGGCTTTAGCCACTATTATTGCTCAATTTATATCAGCTTTATGCTCTGTTGTTTACTTCTTTAAGAAAAACGACAATTTAAAACCAAGTAAAGAGCATTTTAAATTAGACCTTCCTCTATTGAAACTTATTGCCTCTAATTCCATACTTACAAGTGTTCAACAATCTATTATGAATTTGGGAATATTAATGGTCCAAGGCCTAGTTAATAGTTTTGGTTTACAAGTTACAGCTGCTTTTGCAGCAGCAGTAAAAATTGATGCTTTCGCCTATATGCCTGTACAGGACTTTGGAAATGCCCTGTCTACATATGTTGCTCAAAACTACGGTGCTAATGAAACTAATAGAATAAGAAAGGGAGTAAAACTGTCAATACTCGTATCTAGTTTATTTTGTATTGCTATATCCTGTATAGTTTTTATTTTTTCTTCTTCTTTAATGAAAATTTTCGTTAAGGCTAGCGAGATTGAAATAATAGCAATTGGTAGTAAATATTTGAAAATAGAAGGCTCTTTTTATATATTAATAGGTATTCTATTTATTCTATATGGTTTTTATAGGGGTATTAGTAAACCTGGAATTGCTGTAATTCTAACTATTATATCCCTAGGTCTACGAGTATTTCTGTCATATTTCCTATCTTCTATTAATAGCATAGGAATTATTGGAATATGGATTTCAATACCTATTGGTTGGTTATTTGCAGATCTCTTTGGGTTTGTTTATTATAAAATAAATAAGAATAAAATTTTAGAATAATATACAATACTTTTATTTTTCAATATTATAGTATAAGATATTCTTATAAATTATAGGGGGTTTTAAATTGAAAAAAATATTAGGCTTATTACTTGTTTTTACTTTGTTATTAACTTCGTGTACTAACAATAATGAAAAATCTTTACCTGCAACAGATTCCAAAGAAACTGAAGCAACTGAAAATATAGAACCTATAAAAAAATCTACTTTCGAAATTAAGGACAATGATGTATTAATTGGCGAAACTGGATTGAAGTTTACCATTCCTGAAAACTATAAACAATATACCAATGAAGAAATACTTGAAACATTGGAGCTGGGAAATGAGGCCTTAGGTTCCGAAATGACAGAGGAAGAAAAAACACTTTTTTTAGACTCTACCTTGTTTTTTGAAAATAATGAAAACTTTAGCTCTATACAGTTAATGCTTGATAATACTGTCGGTAAAATAACCTTAGAGGAATTTATAGAAATCCTAGAGGATCCTACAGCTGAAGATGTTTCCGTTGAGAATATTGAAATAGAAGGAATTCCTGCTAAATTAACAAAGTATAAATTAGCTTTTGACGATGAGGAACTTTTTTATACAGAAATAGCCCTAGTAAAAGGTGATGATGCTTTTATAGCTACTTTTACTACAGACAACGAAAACTCTATGGATAATCTTATAGATAATTTTTCTAAATAGTAAAAGACCATATACTTATTTTTTGTATATGGTCCTTTTTGTTAAACTTCTATTCTTTTATAGTCCTGAATCATATTCCATTGCTTCTAAAACATTAATAACTTTTGTTCTTAAATTTAAAATTTTATTTAATTCTCCACTGGAAACAGTTTCTCTTAAACTTCCACCTTCTAAGTAGTCAACCATAGCTTGTGTTTTATACTGTATTTTTCCACTACTTCTGTCATCTCTTACATAGGTTGGAACAAAATTAATATTTTTAATTTCTGTAGTATCCTTTTTGAAATCTTTTGTAAATTCCATTTCTACAAACAATCCAACTTCTACTCCTTCTATACCTAAAAATTCTTTTCTTTGGCCTGAAATTGAATTTCCTAAAGAATAGACTATGTATTTATCCTTTCCATCTACTTCAACTTTTTCAACTGGCTGAACAACATGAGGATGACTTCCTAATACCATATCTGCTCCCCAATTTAACATTTTATGGCCTAATTCCTTTTGTTTTTCTGTAGGCATTTCCATATATTCTTCTCCCCAATGAGGAAAAACCAATATTATATCTACATTTTTGTCTTTTAATTCCTTTATATCCTTTTCTATTTGTGTTTCATCTAAAGGACTAACCATTCCCTTTTCATTATCGGCTAAGATTACCTCTAAGCCATTAAATCTTTCTGTATAGGCTAAAACGCCGATTTTTATTCCATTTACTTCCTCTATTAAGTAATCTTTTTCCCCATCTTTCCAAGTTCCTGTATGCTTTATACCATATTTGTCTAAGGCGTCTATTGTATCTTTAACTCCCTGTACCTTTGAGTCTAGGCAGTGATTATTTGCTGTAGTCAATATATCAAATCCGGCATTTTTTAAGTCCTCTATGGAATTTTCCGGAGTATTAAACATAGGATAATCCGATAGCTCTCTTGTTGGAGTACTGGTTGTTTCGTAATTTCCTATCATTAAATCAGCAGCTTGTATATATTTTTCCATATCATTATAGAAAAATCTAAAATCATACTTACCTGTTTCTTCATTAATGTTGCTGTTAAATGTTCCTGGGTGATACATAATATCGCCAGTTACTGTTATTTTAACATTTTCGATTCTTTCTACACTTTCTAATTCTACCTCTTCTACACTTTTTATTTCTTCCGTTTTTACAGATTCTGTTTTACTACTACATGATACTAAAATTAATGATAAAAATAATATATATATTATTTTTCTATAGTGTTTCTTCATTACAGCTACCTCTTTTCTTTTACTTATATTATAGTATATCCTATTTTAGAGATATATTCATTTAGAAGAATTAATATTAATATTTTTTTATAATATTACATAATAAGTTTTTTATATAAATAGCAAGTATAGGTTTGTACTTATAATTATATAAATATGTAGTTATATAGCTTGTCTCTTGATTAATTTATAATATTTTTCTATCTTTGTATTTAATTTGAATAATAAAGCTTCTTAAAAAAATTTTACTTTTTAATAAATTTGCATAATATATTCATAAAATTTTATCCCCTTTTAAAAATTAGTATTATTTATTCATAATTATACCATTTTACTCTTGCACTAAGTTGCTTTACTATGGTATAATACTTAGAATTAATCAAATTGAAAGGAGTATTTTATGGCTAAAAAGTTTAAAAAAATACTAGTGGCTAATAGAGGAGAAATCGCTATAAGAATTTTTAGAGCCTGTTCAGAGCTGGGAATTAGATCTGTAGCTATTTATTCCGAAGAAGATAATACAGCTCTTTTTAGAACAAAGGCTGATGAATCCTACCAAGTTGGATTCGGGAAAACTCCTTTAGAAGCTTATTTAGATATGAATGAAATAATTACTTTAGCAAAAAGTAAAGGAGTTGACGCTATTCATCCAGGATATGGCTTCTTATCTGAAAATAAGGAATTTGCTAGAAGATGTGAGGAAAATGGAATTACTTTTATAGGTCCTAGTTATGAAATTCTTGACAGTCTGGGAGATAAAATAAAATCAAAAATAGTGGCTAAAAAAGCCAATGTTCCTACTATTCCTGGTGTTGACAAACCTATACGGACTAAACAAGATGCTTTAGATTTCGCTAAGGAAGCAGGTTACCCTGTTATGATAAAAGCTGCTGCCGGAGGCGGTGGTAGAGGTATGAGAATAGTAGAAAAAGAGGAAGATTTAATTCCTGCTTTTAGAAATGCCCAATCGGAAGCTAAAAAAGCTTTTGGAATTGATGATATGTTTATTGAAAAATATTTAAAAAAACCTAAACATATTGAAGTTCAAATCCTTGGTGATAAGGAAGGTAATATTGTACATCTATATGAAAGGGACTGTTCTATTCAAAGACGTCACCAAAAGATTATAGAATTTACTCCAGCTTTCTCCTTACCAATAGAAGTAAGAGAAAGAATTTGCGAAGACGCTTTAAAAATTGCCAACAGTGTAAAATACTATAATGCAGGAACTGTTGAATTTTTAGTAGACTCTGATTTAAACCACTATTTTATTGAAGTAAACCCGAGAATACAAGTTGAACATACAGTATCTGAATTAGTTACTGGTATAGATATAGTTCAGTCTCAAATTTTAATAGCTGAAGGACATAGACTCGACAGTGAAGAAATAGGAATAGAATCTCAAGATTCTGTTATATTAAACGGATATTCTATACAATGTAGGGTTACTACGGAAGATCCAGCTAATAATTTTGCACCAGATACAGGAAAAATTGATGTTTACAGGTCGGGTTCTGGTTTTGGAGTTAGACTCGATGTTGGAAACGGATATGTTGGCTCAATAATTACCCCATTTTACGATAGTCTTCTAGTAAAAATGACATCTAAGTCAAGAACTTTTAAAGATGCTATTAACAAATCGAAAAGAGCTTTAAAAGAACTTAAAATCAGCGGAGTAAAAACCAACATACCATTTTTAGTAAATGTTCTTAATTCAGAACAATTCCAACAAGGAACTTGTAACACCGGTTTTATAGAAAATAATCCACAACTATTTGATGTCAAACCAAGAAATGACAGGGAATTAAAGGTTCTTAATTTTATTGGTGAAAATGTTGTTAATAATAAAAATAGAATTAATGGAGAATTTGATACTCCTTTAACTTTTGATGATTTAGATACTTCTTCCTTTAAATCCGGTACTAAACAAATTTTCGATTTAAATGGAGTTGATGGTTTATTAGATTGGATTAAAGGTCAACAAAAGGTACTTTTAACCGATACTACCTATAGGGATGCACATCAATCTTTACTTGCAACTAGGGTTAGAACAGTAGACATGCTAAGAGTAGCCCCTGCTGTTTCAAATTATATGAGCGATTTATTCTCCCTAGAAATGTGGGGCGGTGCAACTTTTGATGTTGCTTACAGATTCCTACAAGAAGACCCTTGGATTAGGTTGGAAGAACTTCGTAAACGCATACCTAATATTCTTTTCCAAATGCTACTTAGGGGTAATAACACCGTTGGCTATAAAAACTATCCAGATAATGTAGTTAAAAGATTTGTTAAAGAATCAGCTAAAAATGGAATAGATATTTTTAGAGTATTTGACTCTCTAAACTGGATTGAAGGTATGAGATATGCAATGGATCAAGTACTTGAAAGTGGAAAAATTCTAGAAGGTACTATTTGTTATACCGGTGACATACTAGATGAGACTAGAGACAAATATTCACTACAATATTATATAGACATGGCAAAAGAACTTGAAAAAGCCGGTTCCCATATAATAGGCATAAAGGATATGTCCGGTTTATTAAAACCATATGCTAGTGCTAAACTTATAAAAGCATTAAAAAATGAAGTTTCTGTTCCTATTCACCTACACACCCATGACACTACAGGTAACGGTGTTGCTACAGTTCTTATGGCTGCAGAAGTAGGAGTAGATATTGTCGATACAGCCTTTAACTCTATGAGTGGATTAACAAGCCAACCTGCTTTAAACTCTGTAGTTGCTGCATTGGAAAATACAAGAAGAAATACCGGAATAAATTTAGATAATGCTGAAATTATTTCAAAATATTGGGAAAGTGTAAGACCAATATATGCAAATTTTGAATCCGATTTAAAATCAGGCTCTACAGAAATTTACAAGTACGAAATACCTGGTGGACAATATTCCAACTTAAAACCTCAAGTTGAAAGTTTTGGTTTAGGTCATAGATTTAAAGAAGTTAAAGACATGTACAAAAATGTAAATGAAATGGTTGGAGATATAGTTAAGGTTACTCCTTCATCTAAAATGGTTGGGGACTTTGCTATATTTATGGTTCAAAATGGTTTAACTCCTGAAAATATAGTAGAAAAAGGAAGTCATTTAGATTATCCTGACTCTGTTGTAACATATTTTAAAGGTATGATGGGACAACCATTAGGCGGCTTCCCTGAAGATCTTCAAAAAATAGTATTAAAGGGAGAGGAACCTATTACTGTTCGTCCTGGAGAATTATTACCAGATGAAGATTTTGAAGCAAATAAAAAATATCTTGATGAAAAATACGGTATAGATACTACTGAGAAAGATTTACTTGCCTACGCATTGTACCCTAAGGTTTTTGAAGATTATTTAGATAATTTAAAATTAAATGGTTCATTATCCCATGTTAGTAGTTTAGTTTTCTTCCACGGAATTAACGTTGGCCAAACAAGAGAAGTAGAAATAGATGAAGGAAAAACACTAATTGTCAAATTAGTTGAAATGAGCCGAACAGATGA
>NZ_JBASWB010000080.1:0-15532 GCF_049276255.1 Miniphocaeibacter sp. | reverse complement strand
ATTTACATTCTAGTTTAGTTCTATTAAAAGGCGTTTCTTTCCAGTGCTGTGTTTTTCAACATTTAAACTATCTCTTCTGTCGATATACCTATATTATACTAAAAATTTTATTATTTAAAATTATATTTTTGTTAAACGTCTATTTTTCAATGTTTATACTATCTGTCGTAGAAACGATTTCTTTACACTATCCTATATCGACTAGATTATATTAGATGTTTTATCATCTTCCATAGCCCAAAATTCCTTATCTAACCATTTATCGCTTCTACTTTTAAAAATTACTATTGAATCCTTATCTTTACGAATAAATGGTTTTAGTTCCATTTTCAACTTTAGTTCTTCAGCCCTACTTAATTCCCCTTCAAATACCGATTTTTGTACATTTGTTAAATATTTTTTACAGATTTTAAAAATATTTCTATGTATTCTTGGACTTTTTTCATCTGTTACTATATCGTATATTAATATTACATACATAAGCTACCACCAAATTTTAAAACCTTCATAATCCTTTTCTCCGATTATCTCCTTAATTAATTTATAACATTCCAGCCTTATCATATACCTATATGATACTTCTCTTTTTAAATCCCTATGTTTTAAAACCTTTCCCAATCTCTTTTCGTATTCTTCTAATAATGTTTTTAATCCTTTATCGGTTAACTCTAAGCCTTTCGAATTTTTTGTAAAATGCTCCTTGGTTATTTGTCTTTTATTAAGTAAGGAAAAAATCATTCTGTCCACTACTAATGGTTTAAAAATTTCTGCAATATCCAAAGCTAAAGAGAACCGATTACTACTAGGTTCATGGAGAAAACTAACTGTCGGATTTAATTGGGTTTTATAGATTTCACTTAAAACCGTTGTATACATCATGCTATTTAGAAAGGAAATTAAGGTATTAACCATATTGTCAGGAGGTCTTTTAACCCTTTTTTCAAATTCTACATCCTGCTTTATTATTTTCGTCCACTGGTCATAATATATTTTTCGTATATTTCCTTCTATTCCCATTAAGGAATTAATATTATCCATTTCATCTATTTTTGAAATCAAATAATCAATTTCAGACATAGCAAGGCTTAAATCCCCTTGTCTCTTATTATAATACCTAAGGTTACGATAAATATTTCTTGCTGCTGAACGAACTATTTCTTTAGCTATTTTTATTCTTCTAGATAGGTCTATTTGTGCCTTAACCTGCTCCACTAGTAAATAGCCACTTACCTTACTTTCTCTTGGAAAGTAACTTCCACTATAGTAGCCATAGTAATTAAAAACATTTAATGTAATTCCCATTTGTGATAAAAAATTTAATAACCTAGTATTTAAATCAATTTCTCCAAACAAATAAAGCTCGTCAATTTTTTCCGATTTTAAAAAAGTCTTTTCTCCATCAGGATTTTCAAATACAATATTATTATCTTTTCTACTTAGTCTTCCACTTTTTGTTATGTAAAATGTCTCTTTCATATTTTCCTCTTATATATAACATAATTCATAATAGGCACATTTGTTACATATGCTTTTTCTTAGCTTATCCTTTGGTATTTTTTCAGATTTAATTATATTTTTTATTTCTTCCAATATGTTTTCCATTTCCCTAGTATCCTCTTCTTCAAAAAGAATAACTTCCCTTTCCTTAATAGAGGGATAGTCAAGAATTCCCTTTTCAATTTCCACACCAAGTTTCTTTAGCATATAGATATAATATTTCACCTGCCAAATAGATGCTTCTTCTATGGATTTAGATTTTTTTATTTCATGAATTATCTTCCAATCTTCAACAAAGTCCACATTGATTATATCCTTAACTAGAATCGACTTTTTCCTTCTATCATAGGAATATTCATCTAAGATTTTGCCAATTTCTACTAATTCACTATTATGCTCCATAGTAATATCCTTTGAAAAATACCATAATTTTCTTTTACAGACAAGGTAGTAGTAAACCATTATTCCTGTTATTTTCATATCATTCTCTCATCTATTGTATCTCTATAATTTTCTTTTATTTTTCCCTTCGTATGCTGTATTCCAAATTTATTATCATATTGACATTCATATATATTTATTGATTCATAATCAGTTATTTTTTTTGATATTGTATTATCATAATTTGAAAAATAAAATGGTATACTAACTGTTAGGTCCGATATAAATATCCTTGCCTTATTTTTTTCTACCCTTTGTTTTTTTCTTTCTTCTACATTTTCTTTAATAATGTTTTTTTCACGAATTATATCTATACATTTTCTTATTTCTTTTTCATTTTTTTCATATATTTCTCTAGGTATAACATCGATATTATTTATTGATCTAAACATTTTTATAACGTCATTTTTACTGAATTCATAGGGAAATGTTTTTTCTATATAGTCTATTGCATTTTTAGTATCTTCCAAATATTTTGTTTTACTCATATTTTCCATTGTATAAATATCATTTATAATATTCAGTTTATCTTCTTCATTTATTTTCCAAAAAACTCTAGTCCTAAACTCATCTCTTAATTTATTTCTTGACATCTTAAATATTTCTTCATCATTAACAAAACCTATTCCAGAACATAGTTCTTCTCCGCCATCAAATACAAATACATTTGAATCTTCCCCATCTAATTCTCTCTTTCTATAACAACGTCCCATACGTTGAAATAATCCATTTATATCCGATAGTTCAGTTATTAAAATATCAAAATCTATATCTAATGATGCTTCAGCAACTTGAGTACATATCCATATTCCTGGTTTATTATTCTTGTCTCTATTTCCAAATTCAATTATTTTCTCCTCTACTTCTTTTCTATCTTTCCTTATAAAACCTCCGTGAAACACATTTGTTTCCTCTTCATCTATTTTCGCTTCAATTAAATCATAGTAAAGTTCTTGGGCTTTTTTAACTGTGTTTACTATTACTAAAACTTTATTATTTTTATACTTATCTTTGATAAACAAGGCATTTATCTGTTCTTGCTTTAATTCCATACAATGTCTAATCCTACCTATATTATAATATGGACTTGCTGGCATCTTATATTTTACATTACGTTCATCTAGTAAATCTAATATAAAAGGTGGTAAAGTCGCCGTTATAATAGAAAATTTCCCTCCCACCTTAGTTATCATATCTAGACCTATTATTAAATATGCTAATAAATCTGGAGAATACATTTGTATTTCATCTATAACTATTTTAGAATAGGATAGTGTTGCTAACTCTTGCTCAAATCCCCTATATTTATAAACGAATTTAAATATTTGGTCTATAGTTGATACCGTTAATGGTAATGATTTTTGTCTTGCCCTATCGTCGTAATCTAATATTTCTATATCTTCAAAAGATAAACTATCCTCTTTTTTTATATTATCTGTTCGATTGAATAGCTCATTTAAAGAATCTGAATGAAGCAAAGCTAGTCTTTCATCTAATTTCTTTTTCTGTAAAATTCTAAGGCTTATTCTATCATAAATTGAATTTATAGCAGATCTTAATGGCAGCGTAAAAAAACCTTTATTATTACCTATCCATAAAAGTCCTGCTTCTGTTTTTCCATATCCGGTTTCAGCAATTGCAATTATATTTTCTTCCTGATTATTCTTCATATATTTTTGTAAATTATTATAATCAGCTTTTTTATCCTTTTTCCTCCATACTTCTGCAACCATTTCATCCATTGAATCCATTAAAAAGTCATTTTTATATTCTATTTTATAATATCCACTTGCTGCATAATCGATTCTATTTAATAGACCTTTTATTTTAATATAATTGATTCGGTCTTTTAAATTTTCAAATTCTCTTAATTCTTTACTGTAAATTAAATCAACAGCATAATCTTCTACATATTCTCCTATATTAGGTAGTTTTTCATAGTAAAATTTTTTAACAATATCTTTTAATCTATAAATTTCATCACTTAAATCTGATCTTTTCTCCTCTAAATTAAAATCCCTTATATGATGTTGTGCTATTGCTGTTACTATTATAGCTAGTTCTTCTTCGCTATATATTTCTAATAAAGCATAAACATCTATAAATCCAACACTCAAAAAACCGTGAGGTATTTCCTCCCTTTCTATTTTACTTGGCTTTCTTTTAATTTTATTTTGGAAAATTTCATTCATCTTTCCTAAATCATGATATAAACAGACCACTTTTAGCATTGACCAGTTTATATCCAATTTATTTTTATATATTTCATACAATAAATTATAGTTTTTTAATAAATTATCAGTATGCTCTTGTATGCTTTCTTTAGGGTTAGATTTTGCTAAAAACATATTTCACCAACTTATATAAAAAATACAGGGTTGTTTTTTTCATCTACAACTAATTCTATATTAAACTTTTTAAATTCTCTTATATAAACTACATCAACTTTATTCCATCTTCTAAAATATTTAGGAGTCTTTTTCCTGCCAAAATTAATTAATTCATAATCTTTATTTAAGGTATATTTAGAGCCTAATTCATATCCATCAATACTTTTAGTTTTCAAATCTTCAAATTTATCAATTGAAATATATTTATAGTAATTATCAATTACATCTTGTATCTCTTTTCCCTTAATTTCCTTTAGCTTAACAATTTCAACATCTGTAATCAGTGCAATATCTTCTCTTCTACCTATAGAAGGATATTCTCTTGGGTATTTTATTGCATTATATATTTCATCTATTTTATTATCATCATCTGGTCTTATATGAATTAATAATTCAACATCAACTAATAATTCTATTGTTGAAACCCCTCTTATAACACCTATTTTTCTATCTTCATCTTTTATTGATAGTTGATGCCGACCTTTCTCAAATCTTTGATTTCCAAATTCATACATAGTATATAAATCATTTATCTTTGAATAATATTCCCCTTGAATACTTACATCCATTGGTTCATATTCTTTATAGCCACATAAATTATGAACCATACCAATGATTGTTGATGGTGGTGGTAGAGGATAAGTTTCCTTTAATTGAAAACTATTGGGTTTTCTATAATTAGACATATTTTGATAAACTTTAAATCTAATTGCTTTCATAATAATCCTTCACTTTGATTTTTAGATTATTGAAAAATTCATTTATCGGTATAGGATTTAATTTTTCTATTTCTTCAGAATTATAAAACACTCCTTTCACTAACCCAATCTCTGTATTATTTTTAATTTTTTTATCTTCTAATACACTCTCTATTCTATCTAACACTAAATTATTTTCCTTTACATCTAATGCATTATAGAACAATGGGTTTTTTATATCATATACCCCACCAATTACAAATAATGGACTTAAATCTTCCCTTCTTCCCTTTATATCCCTATATAAATATTTTACAGTATCTAAAAGATTTTCTATTCTTTCTGATTTTTCACTATTCTTAATTTCAATATTATCGTTACTATCAATTCCCACTTGATCTAAATCTATAGTAATAGTATAGGCATAATAAGATCTATGAATTTCCGATTGTGAAATGTTTCCACCATCTTTAGATTCTGTTTTTGTATATCTATCAAGTAAACCTTTGTTTGTAAGAAAATCCAAATCTCCTTTAAAAGTTTCTAAAGATATTGCATTTGATAATCTAACAACTGCCGATCTAGTTTTTGTTTCACTTCCAGTTTTCATATATCCAAACAAATCAATTTCAGGATGCTCATCTATTTTAGCTTCTTTGTCAAATTGTAAAACCGTCTTATCTAATCCTATTGGTGTGTCGTCAATTCCCATTTGATTTACAATATTATATCTAATAGCCTGTCTAGAAATATAGCTATATTGTTCTCCTGCTCCTCTAGATATCTTCTTTAAAGATGTTACGTTACCTAATCCTTCTCCATAATTAGCTGATTCAGCTTGAAATATAATTGAAATTGTTAATCCTTTACTTTTCAT
Source organism: Miniphocaeibacter sp. (assembly GCF_049276255.1). Lineage (NCBI taxonomy): Bacteria > Bacillati > Bacillota > Tissierellia > Tissierellales > Peptoniphilaceae > Miniphocaeibacter > Miniphocaeibacter sp. The sequence continues at coordinate 9,629 of NZ_JBASWB010000080.1, read as the reverse complement.
CTTCTACTCCTTCTTTGTCATTTTCAAATGAATTTATTCCTGCAACAAAAGCATATCCTACGATTCTTAATTTTTCGTTATCCTTTAAAGCTTCCACTAAATACATAGGTATAGAGGCACCTATATATGCATATGTATTTATTAATATATCCATAAATGAACCACTATTATTCGTTTTTAAAGCATTTGTCATCTTGTAAGTAATGCTTTTCATTCTATTTTCTACTCTTTTAGCATCAGCCATAAAACTCATATAATTTTTTCTTAAATAATAACCTGCATTTCTTGAGTTATTTGTTAAAGTTCCTATATTTTTTCCTCCCACCAAAATACTTTCCTCCTTTATTATTCTACTATTTATATTTAAAACTCTCGAAATATGATAAATATTATAGTATTTATCAACACCATATCTATCTGATATTAAACTAACTATTAAAAAATGAGCTAGGGAAAATAAATTTTGATTATTAAATACCCTATCTAACACCAAGTCATATATACTAAAAATATTCTCTTTTCCCTCTCTATATGCTGCTTTTTCTATCGCCTTTAAATCTTCTTTTGATTCATTTATTATTTTCAAAACTTCTTTTGATAAAAGATTAAATCTATAACTTCCATCTTTATACCTAATAATTTGCATATCTCTTATTTCAAATTCTAAATGTCTACTATACTCCTTATTAATAGCATTTATTAAAGCTCTGTAGGAAAAAGCATTTTCAGGACGACCTATTTCACTTAAAGAATGTTCCTTTAAGCTTTTATTAACTTTTTTTAATCCTTCTAAATCATAATTATAATTTATAAATATTCCTTCATTTAATGAATAGTAAAAACCCGCTGATAAACAAGAGTATAAAAACAAGCATTCATTACAAATTGCAAAATCTGACTCATGATTCCATATATAAGATGATTTTCTAGTTTGATCGAATCCAGTATCCTTTACCAAATTCATATTTATTTTTAAATTATTTATAGGATTATTACATGAAAAACAATTATATTTATACTTATCTTTATTTTCTTCATTATATTTTAATAATGTATCCAAAAAATACTCTTTATAATCTATAAAAATATCATTTATTTTAGGTTTTTGACTCAAAAATGAAATACCTGATCTACCACTACTCAGTCCTCTATTTATATATGAAAATATTACTCCTTTTGCTCCCATATAATCTCTTGCTTTATCTGTATTTACAAAGTCTGTTATTTCTTTTAGTAATCTTAATTCATTTTCAATATCAATAATCTTATCTATAACATTTTCTTTCTTCTTAAGATTAATTTTCTTTAACTCTTTTACTTTCTCAACAATATCTATATTTTGATCAATAAATTCATATACCTTAATATAATTTGGTCTTCTCATATAATCTTTTACCAAATCTATTTGCTTATTCAAATCCTTTAAATTTTCTTCACTGAATTCATTCAATTTGCTTAAATATTTTTTAATTTTTTCATTATAACTCGCTATTCTATACCAAGGAAGGTGTTTTTCATAAGTATCTATGAAATATTTGAAATAATCTATTTCAAAACCTTCTAAGACCTCTTTAGAAACTTTAAGTATTTGCCCATCTTGAGAAAAAACATATTCTTTTCCCACATGATCTAATATATTCATAAGTCCCAATAAAGAAGCATTGGTTCTCCAATCTCCCATTTTAAATTCTATCAAATTATCACCTCCTAAATAATATCTATCATTCCAAATCCCTGACTTTTCTTTGAGCCTAATCCTGCTTTATACAAATAATCTAAAATATATGGTTTTTCCTTAATTTCCAAAACAGCAATATTACTAGGAATTACAATATTGTAATTTTTCACCTTTACAATTTTATTTCTTAATACATTTACTTTTAAATCCTTAAAATCATACTTAACTTCATCACCAAATACTCTTAAAAGATTTTCTTTTATATTATAATCTAACTGTTTTTTACCCTCTTCCTCATCTAGAGAATAATACCAGGTTTTTTTATTATCCCCTGTATGTTTTCTAGCTACTATAGGCGAAAGAGTTTTTACAATAATGGATTCTTCCTTAATAGTTTTTTCTTTAATCATTCTTATACCGGAAATTTTCATAGTATTGTTTTTTATTTTAAAGGGGTTCTTCTTATTTTCCAAAATAGAATTGTAAAAATAAATTCCATCTTCCATATTATAGGAAGAAAAATTCAAAATAATTTTTTTGTCTGGAATTCTTATTTCATCTTTTAAGAATTCACATCTCCCCATAAATAATGAAAAACAATAATCCTTAGGCTTATTTACCTCATCTTCATACATTCTTTTATAAAAATCCATATCATAATTACTAAAATTTCTTTTTAAAAAAGATAGAATTACTCTGTTTTTATCCTTTGGAAACAACTCATTTTCCAATTCAAGCTCAACTGAAAACCGCATTTTCCACCTCCATTAATTTATTGTAAAATCTAATAAATTTTAATATGCTTAAAATAAATACCCTGTAAAATTATTTTATCATATATTTATTAATTTAAATTTTATTAAATTGTAAATTCAAATTAATAGATATTTGCTTTAAATGTAAAAATAAAAACCTGTTTAATAAATATTAATTATTTACTAAACAGGTTTTTTACAATATATAATGTTTTTAATTAACTACTTCTTTTTTTGATTTATCGTCCTTTTTTGCCTGGTATCTTCTAAAGAAATACATTCCTCCAAATAATATCCAACCTGCTAATGACTGTATAAGTCCAGATTGAATTGCCAATACTATTACCACTACACAAATAATTCTTTCAACAATTGTTGCTTTCTTTTCTATATATCCCTGTATAAGTATTGCTGCTGCCATTGAAACCACTATTGCAGATATCATTGTTATAAAGGTCGTTAAATCCAAGCCTATATGTAAATAGTCAGGATTTATAGCAAAGGTAAATGGTAATATAAAACCTGCTATTCCCAGTTTTACAGCTGTCCATCCTACTTTCATGGCATTTTCATCTGCAATACTAGCTGCTGCATATGAAGCAACGGCAACTGGTGGAGTTATTGCAGAAATACTTGCAAAGTATAATAGGAATAAATGAGCTGCTAATGATGGTACTCCTATTTGTATAAGTGCCGGTGCTATTGCAGTAGCACAAATAATATAGGAAGCTGTTGTTGGTAATCCCATTCCTAAAACTACACAAATTAGCATTGCAAGTATTAAACTAAGTAATATATTGTTTCCACCTAAATTAACTATAAAATGACTTAGTTTTAATCCTAGTCCCGTTAGTGCAAATACACCTGTAACTATACCTGAACAAGCACAGGCTGCTACTACTTGAGGCATACTTCTTGTTGTTGCTACAAATCCGTTAAGTAGCTTTTCTAGTGTCATTCTATCTTTTTTATCAAATAAACCCAATACTATTATTGATAGTATTGACCAAATTGCTGCCATCATAGGTGTTGAATTAAATCCTAAAAGAAGTACTAACAAAACTCCTAAAGGTACTATTAATTTTATACTCTGTGTAAATGTTCCCTTTAGTTCAGGAACCTCTTCTACTGGAATTGCCTTTATTCCAAGTTTCACCGATTCTAAATCAACCATTTTAAAAAGGGTTAAGTAATACATTACCGCCGGAATAAAAGCTGCAACTGCAACTGTTTTATAACCTACTCCTGCTACGTCTGCAAGTACAAAGGCTGCTGCTCCCATTATAGGTGGCATTATTTGACCACCTGTTGACCCAACTGCTGTTACTGCTCCTGCAAATCGTTTAGAATAGCCTTGTCTTTTCATTAATGGTATTGTAAATGAACCTGTACTTGCAACATTTGCAACGGCACTTCCTGATATCATACCAAAAAATCCAGAAGTAACTACTGCCATTTTCGCAGGTCCCCCTCTACTTTTTCTTGTTAAAGCTATGGAAATATTTTGAAATATTATATCCGCTCCTGAAACCTCTAAAAATGCTCCAAACATTAGGAAGAGGAATACATTTGATGCTGATACACCTATAGGCATACCAAGTATACCCTGGTCACTAAGAACTGTTGTTGCTATACGGTTTATATCGTAACCTCTATGACCTAATAGGCCTGGCATCCTTGTTCCAAAATAAGCATATAATATTGCTAAAATTGCAATTATAGGTAATGCCCATCCTAAGACCCTTCTAGCTGCTTCTAATACTAATAATGTACTAAGCATACCTAAAACGATAAAAGTTGGATCTTGTTTGTTATTTTGTATAATGTCAATTATATAATCATATTGAAATATTATATATCCAATTACTAAAGCTGTTAATAAAATTAAAATCCAGTCTGCCCATGCATATTTTCCCGGTTTTTTCTTGTTTATAGGAGTATATAGAAATACAAATATAAACCCTAACATTAAATGCCAAGAATAAAACTTAATACTTTCCATAGTAAACCATGGTGTAAATTGTAAAATATGTAGAAGACATGTAAAAGCAGCCAATATTATAATAAAATATTGTTTGAATTTTTTATAGTTTTCAGAATAAAAGAAACCTTTTTGTTCAACTTGCTTATTCATATTTGCCTCCTTTTTTTATTTTTTATTATATTCTTCAGGTAATAATTCTTCTGGAATTTCTATTCCCAATTCTTCTAGATATTTAATAACTCCTAAATGTAATGGTATGTTATAATTTAATATATTTTCCGGGGTCATGTATTTTGCACTTCCATGTACTGCCAACATATCATCTTGATGCTCCAATAAAGTTTTTACAGCAATATAAACATCTTCCTCTGGAACGTCTACACTAGTAACTAACATATTCCATTCTGAAACACTTCTTATGTCATCTTTTGTTGCTTTATAAGAACCTCCTGGCATATCACTTGCAGTATAAAAACTATAAGTATCTACTAATTCCTTTTGTTCCTCTTCTGTTATTTCTACAAAGTTTAAATCTTTAGTACTTTCCAGTTCACTAATAGATGCAAAAGGTGGATATGAAAATAGAATTGCCGCATCAACTATTCCATTGTCAATAGCCGTTGCTGTCGCACTATGGCCATCGTTATGTATTTGTGAAGGCTTAATACCTCTACTTTCAAAAAACTCACGAAATACCGAATCCATAGCCATTCCCTTTGAACCTAAGCCTACAACCTTTCCATTTAAATCTTCTAATGTTTCTATTCCGGAACTTTTCAAAGTGTATATTGTTAACCAAGATGGATATAGGGCAAGTCCTCCTCTCAATTTGTCAAATGATTGTCCATCGGTCCACTTTGCTTTTCCTTCAATGGCTTCTGCAATAGAAGCTGTCATTGAAATTCCAAACTCTGCATTTCCATCTTGAAGCATAACCAAGTTCGCACTACTTCCTCCAGTAGTTTCAGCAGAATATATATATTTATCGTTAATATAATTATTTAGTGTATTTGCTACTCCTCCCCCCATTAAATAAAAGTTTCCTCCTACTGAACCTCCTCCTACTGAATACTTCTTAGTAGTACTGGATTTTCCACAAGATGTTGCAGAGAATAAAAGTAAAACTACAAGTAAAAATATTGAACATTTCCTTTTCATATATAGCCCTCCTATATATTGATTTATATTTCTTGTATATAGAGTTTTAATCCCCTAAAGGTTCTTCCCTTATGTAATCCACCTCCATACACCTTCCCATCTTTTAAGCCAACCGATGCATGAAGATGTATGAAAAAATCGCTTTCCTCATCTTTATAAATAGCTTTTAAAGACTCATCTATTTTTTCTATTGGCATAATTTCACCTACAATAGATACTAATTCCCCCGGACCTTCTATTAAAGTCTTTTCAACAACTGGAGGAAGTATCTTGTTCTTAGGAGCTGTAAATAAAAGATCTTTAACAGAGCCAATTCCTCCACTTATATAAGCTTCATCCCAGTTTTTTTCTTGCATAAATTCTTCTATTTTTTCTTTAATATCTTCATTTTCTCCATATTTTATGACATGTATTTTTTTATTCATTTAAAACCCTCTAATCTTTATCTAGATTCTAAAAATCAAAGTCAATATTCTAAAATTATAATTTATCAAAATTTAAAATATCTTCCTTGAATTTTAGAATCTAATCTTCATAGCTTATTTATTTTATTGAATATTTTTCAACTACTCCCATTTCTGTTAACATATCTTTTAATTTGTCAAAATGTGGTCCTACATAGTCCTCATGAGGAGATCTTAATGTATAACCCGGTAATCCTAATACTTTAAAAGCAGCTTTTATAACTATAGGATTTGTTAACTTATATAACTCCGTTAATAACGGTTGCCATTTAAAAACACCTTCCCTAGCTTCCACTACCTTTTCATAACTATCCCATGGTCTTGAATACTTAGCTACTTCCTCCGGTATTATATTACCTCCAATATTAGCTGTTCCCGTACCACCAACTGCCAATGTAGGTAAAATAATAGAATATTTAGGATAATCACAACATAGAATATCTAAAGAATCTCCAACTAATCTTTTTACCTCTACAAGCTGACTTACATTTGCCATTGCTTCCTTATCTACAATAAAATTAGAATGTTTAGCAGAAAGTTCTGCAATTGTCTTAGGCTCTATATTCACTCCTAATCTACTTGGATTGTTATAAACTCCACATGGAATTTTCACAGAGGACATACATTTATCAAAATGAGTTAGTACTGATGTTTGAGGTATTAATAAATATGGTGGAATTGTAAAAATAACTCCATCAGCACCTTCTGCTTCACAATATTTAGCCATATGTATACTATCTTTTGTAGACAAGGCTGAACAACCAAAGAAGGTTATAATTTTACCTTTTGTTAGTTTTATTACTTCCCTAATAATCGTTTTCTTCTCTTCCAAACTAAGTAATGTTGTTTCGCCTGCTGACCCCAATATAAATAAAGCTGATGTCCCATAATGAATTTGACGGTCGATTAATAATTTAAAAGCACCAAAATCGATTTCACCTTTACTATCAAAGGGAGTTGGCATGGCTACCCATGAACCTGACATTCTCATATATTTACACCTCTCTTATATTTTGTAATTACAGTATATTTCATTCTCTTGTAATTTTCTGCATCATTGTTTACAATGTATAATATGTTACAAAGTAATAATAGTTACATTATAAGGAGGTTAAATAATGGATTTAGGATTATTAAAAAGAACTGAAGATATTTACGATTCCCAACTAGAGGATTTAATTTTACCAATTTCTATAAAATGTAATTTTCCAAAAAAACATATATTTTCACAACCTGGTGAAGTAATAGATGGTATATATTATATTTATAAGGGTAGTACTAAACACTATATGATTTCTGAAGATGGCGTAGTTAAATTACTTTATGTACTAAGCCGTGGTAGATTTTTTGCTGAATCCCCATATTTTCTTAATATACCTACAGGGCTTTATTCTGAAACTGTCGATGATTGCATTCTCTACAAAATTCCTAATGAATCTGTAAATAAACTAATGGCTACAAGTAAAAATTTTCGAGATCATATAATTAGAGGATATTCTGAAAAATGTCTAATCTTAAGATATGAAATAGCAAACCTATCATTTAATAATAGTAAGGACAGACTTAAACAAATTTTTTGCTCACTTATTGATTATAAAAACTCTGAAAAAGATTCCCAATGGTACGACTTAGAAAAACACTTTACCCACCAAGAACTTGGAGAAATTATAGGTACTACTAGAGTAACAATTAGTAGACAAATAAATGAGCTATGTAATAAAAATTTTTTACGTATAATAAACAGAAAACATCAACTAAACAAAAAAATGGCTAATAAATTTTTATCTGATAATAAAAAAATTCAGTAACATCAATTCTTAAAAATAAAATTCTAACACTCTATAAATTTAAAATACAAATATATTAACACTTTAAACAAAGGATTAAATATAGTCAAATAATAATAATAAAATTCTAATATTTTTAAATCAATACTACTCGCTTAAATACCTATTAATTATAAAATCTATATAAAAAATAGAGTAGAAACATTTAATTTCTACTCTAAATATTTTTAAATCATTTTATAAGCTTAATAACTTATTCTACATATTGTGGTCCTATATAACCTGTTTGTCCATTGTATTGGATTTTCAACCATCCACTTTTATCAATATAACCTGAAACTTCAGTACCTCTAGGAATTGTTCCTATTGTTTCGTACTCATAGCCTGGCCCGGATCTAAAATTCAAATCCTGTGTTAAACTACCTGAAACCTCTTCAAATTCATCAAAGTCGTCATCTTCTTCAACTTCCGCTTCCTCTGTAGAAATATCTGTAACTGGCTCTAATTCCTCTGTAACCTCTGTTTCCTTAGATAGTTTTAATTCATTAATTGTTTCATTAAACTTTTTATTATTAGAAATTGTATAAATTGCTAATGCTACAGTAGAAAATACCAATAAGGTCACTAAAAAAACTACAAAGGGTGTATAATTGACATTCTTCTTTGTTTTAGTTTTTCTAGTTGAATTATTTCTACTATCTGTTTTTCTTTTCTTTTCCTCTTCTTTTTGGTATTGTTGTTCATAAAATCTTCTATTTATTTCAGATACATCTAATTTATCTGTATTATCTTCATTAAAATTATTGTTTTCTTTTTTCATTATTATACCTCATAAAAAATATTCTCCTTTTATTATACTGTATAAAGCAAATTTAATAAAATCATTAATAAACTTTATTTTTATCTATATTTGTTTATTATATTTTCATTTAGTATACTTAAAATATAATAGAAAGGAATGAATTATGAATAAAATTTTAGATTTAATCTATAACAGTAACTTACTTTACATAATTAGGATTATTATTGCTATTATTTGTGGTTTTGCTATTGGCTTTGAGCGAGATTATAAAAACAAAAATGCTGGAACTAAAACTCATTGTATTGTAGCTTTAGGAGCTTGTCTATGTATGATTTTATCAGCCTATGGTTTTCCTAATTACCAGGGAGATCCAAATAGAATGGCTGCTCAAGTAGTTTCTGGTATTGGTTTTTTAGGTGCCGGTATTATTTTTGTAAGAAGAGAACGAAATATAAGTGGCCTTACAACAGCTGCTGGAATTTGGACAACTGCTATTATTTCTATGGCTATTGGTGCAGGTATGATTTTACTAGGAGTTTTATGCACCCTACTTATTATATCTTTACAGTGGTTTTTATCTAAATTAAAATTCAAATTCTTTGAACATAGTGAAGAAGTTGTTTATCTTACAACCCTTAATAGAGAATTTGATTATGAAAAATTCATAGATCTATTAGAGTATTATCATATAGAAATACTTCATTTAGAAACAGAGAAATTAAGTGTTAATGAAACACATATGCAATTAATAGTCGATTTACCAGATAATTTCTCTAAATGGAATTTAAATAAATTATTTATTGATTTTAATGGAATTAAAAATATTAAAATATAATCTATCTTTCGGTTAAGTATTTTCTCTCTAAATAAAAACTCCCCATACGATTAAATCGTACAGGGAATATTGTTGGGCAAATACCTACTCTCCCATGACGTCTCCATCATAGTACCATCGGCGCTAAAAGGCTTAACTTCTGTGTTCGAGATGGGTACAGGTGTAT
>NZ_JBASWB010000079.1:0-75115 GCF_049276255.1 Miniphocaeibacter sp. | reverse complement strand
TTCAGCTAGATTTTCTTCATAAACTCCAGTACTACTGTTCATTGCTTTTTTTATAGCAGATACTATTTTATTTTTATTAAATTCTACAATATTTCCATCTCTTTTAATTACATTCATTTTATCACCCATAAATATTTTAACAGATCTACAATATATGGCAACCACTATATGTAGGCATACTATATATAGTAGCGAATAATATTCATAAATATTTTTTACCCTTTCCCTAAACCTACGAATTCTAATTAATATACTTAAAAAATATTCATTAATTATACATTTGGAATTGTGGTTTATAATTTTTATTTAATTTAAAGAAAAAATTCACTACATATTGTAGTGAACTTTTAATTAAATATAGAGAATTTATAATTTTTTTCTTTAAAATATTCTATAACTTTAGGTAGTGTTTCAATTGTTAATCCCTTACTTTTTCCATCATGCATTAAAACAACTGCCACATCTTTGACTATTGCTTCCTCCATAGAACTATCTATTTTAGCAATTATTCCCTCTGCTGTTGCCGGTCTTCTAGCAGAAGGCTCTGCGTCTCCATTGAGTACATTCCAATCAACCCAAGTTACTCCTGCATCAGCCATAAGTTTATCGGCTTCTTCCAAATTCTTCCATGACATATGCCCACCTGGATATCTCCAAGTAGAAGATTTAAAATCCTCTCCTAAATATTTTTTTAAAGCTGCTTGTGTTTGATTCATTTCTTCTAATATGGCACTAGCATTACCTGATTTACTTGGGTATAATTTTTTATAATCATGGGTAAAACTATGCATTCCTATTCCATTTTTTTCATCTACAATTCTTTTTAAAACATCTGAAGATTCATCTTTAATATTTTTCCCTTGTAAAAAGAATGTGCCATTTACTTCATTTTCTTTTAATATATCCAATATTTTACCAGTAGATTCATTAAAAGGTCCATCATCAAAAGTTAAAAATACTAGTTTTTCCCCAGTATATTCCTCTTTTCCTGATATAATTCTCTGTATTTGCCCTGCAGAATAAATATTATTCGGCCTTTTTATTTCTTCCTTTTTCACTTCTTCCTTTTTTGTTATATTCTTTTCTAAATTTTTAGTATATTTTTTATTTTCAAATCCTAATATAACAAATAGAACGATTACGAAGAAAATTGAAATTACTCCAAATATATTTTTAATATTTTTTAGTTTTTCTTTCATAATTCCCCCTATTTATATATTAGCTATTAACTAATATATCTATTGCTGTTTTTAATTGAACATCTGTATCCAAGTGTTCAATTCCATATTCTGTCGTATTGTCTGGCATTTCCACCTCTCTGTCAGGCTTAACACCTATCTCATTAATTTTTCTATCCTTAGGAGTAAAGTATTCTTGAATTGTAATTTTTAATGCTCCCTCATCATTAACACCAAAAGTTTTTAATGGAGCTAAAGTTTGAACTAATCCTTTACCATAAGTTGTTGTTCCTACTATAGTAGCTTTACCATAATCTTGAATTGCACCAGCTAGTATTTCAGAAGCTGAAGCTGAGTTATTATTTACAAGTACTACCATAGGTAAATTTTCTTCCTTGGAATCCGATTCAGAAATATCCTCATTTCCATTTTTATCAATTGTTTTTACAATAGGTCCTTCAGGTAGTAGGAAATCTGCAATTTCAACACAGGCTTCTTTTAAGCCACCTGGATTATTTCTTAAATCCAATATAATTCCCTTTACCTTATCATCCTTTAAAGAATTAAAGGCTTCCTCAAATTCATCATAGGTTTTTTCACCAAATTGACTAATTAATATATAACCTAAATTATCTATTTTAGAATATTCAACTGTTTTTAATTCTACAATATCTATGGTAATTTTTATTTCTAAATCTTCATAATTACCATCTTCTGTCAATCTTTTAATTCCTATTGTAACCTTGTCTCCTGGTTTTCCCTTCATAATTGCCATAGCGTCATTTAATTGATCTCCTGTAAATGTTTCACCATTTACTTGAGCTATAATATCTCCTGGCTGAATACCTGAATTAAATGCAGGGGAACCCTTTATTGGAGAAATAACCTTGATTAAATTATCGTCAGTTACAGTAATATACACACCAATTCCAGAATATTCACCACTAGAACTCTCTACTAATTTTTCATATTCTTCCTCTGTCATATATTCTGTGTAAGGATCACCTAATCCGTTAAAAAATCCTTTATAGGTTGATGTTTTTAAATCCTCATCCTTTATATCAAATAAATAATACTCATCTATAATATCTTTAAAACTATCTAAGTTAGAAAAAATATCATACTCTTCTTTATCAATTACTACCTTTTCACCATTATCTATAGCTATTTTGTTTCCTAAATAAAATGAACCTGATAATAGTGCTATTAAAACAACTGTTGATAAAGATATTTTTAACCATTTTTTCATCTTTCACCTCAATAATATAATACCATATAAATATATACCTAAAAAATAGTATTGCAATCAAATCTCAATATTTTTTATTATTTAGTTATTATATTACAAATATAATTAAATATACAATTTATTTTTATTTTACACAAAAAGAGTTTAACTTATATGAAAAAAGTTAAACTCTCTCTTCTATTTTTTATCTTTTTTAATTTGAATTCTTAAGGCCTCTATTGCTGTTTTTATAGCTAGGTCCACATCTTCAACTACTTTATTTTCCAAACCTTCTTTTACACGTTCCTGATTATTAATGCATAAAAATATTGCAGCTGCTCTTTTTCTTCTATAGCTTGAAACAATAAAGAGTGTTGACGCTTCCATTTCTGAAGCCAAACATCCTGCCTTTTTCCAAGCTTCCCACTTATTTTCCAAACCATAGGACACTGGTTTATTATGAGGACTATGTTGACCATAAAAAGAATCCTTGCTTTGAACTACTCCTACATGAAATGAATTATTATTTACTTTACAAGCTTCAACTAATGAATTTGTTAAATCAAAATCTGACACAGCTGGATATTCAAGGGGAGTATATTCCTTTGATGTACCATCCATTCTTATAGCACCTGTAGCAACAACTAAATCTCCTGATTTTACAGCTAAATCCATGCCACCACATGTTCCTACTCTAATAAAAGTATCTGCTCCTATATTACATAGTTCCTCAACTGCAATGGCAGTTGAAGGACCTCCTATTCCAGTGGAAGTAACAGAAACTTTTTCTCCATCTAAAAATCCTGTATATGTTACAAATTCTCTCTTATCTGCTACTAGTTTTGGATTGTCAAAATAATCTGCTATTAATTTACACCTTTTAGGATCTCCAGGTAATAAAACGTATTTACCAACATCTCCCTTTTCTAAGTCAATATGAAATTGTCTATCTGTTAAAAGTTTTTCTTTCATAATATCTCCTATTGAAATAATCTATATAAATTATATGCATTTTTATTAGATATAGAGTTACCTCCACCTAATATATAGTATTCCTCTATGATTTTCCCTGAAAAATATGAATTTACACTTTCAGGTATACTATTAGTTGGCAATATTTGAATTTGTGCTTTTAAGCTACCAGCAACAGGTCCTACAGATAAAGCATCTGCTATATTAATTCCATTTGCACAAAATACTGTATTACTATCTTCATGGTATATTTTATTAACTTCTACACCTGTTGCATATCTATCACTTCCACTAATTCGACTTACAGTAACTCCTATGTTTTTCAATTCCCTTACTACATTACTGCCTACGGTATTTTCTCCACCAATTATTGTAACATTACTGATATTTTCATTTTTAATATAATTTTTTATTTGAGATGGAAGTTTATTTGCATCGGTAAACAAAACAGGTATTCCGTCTCGACTGGAAACAGATACTATATTAATTGAATCCGCCTCTATATATCCATTAACTAAAAATATACTGTTGGTTTTCTCTGTTTGTCTAACTCTTTTTGCTATTTCTATAGACGTGTCTACTCTTGTGCTACCGCTTATTCTCTCTACATTGTTAGTATAATTTTTTAAATTTCTTTCTACTTTAGAAGAAACTGCATTGTTCCCACCAATTACAACTATTTTACTTGGCGATAATGATTTTAAAGTACTATCTAAGTTTGCGCTAATTGAATCCTTGTCTGTTAATAGTAAAGGTCCGTTATTGGCTTTAGTTAATGAACCCATACTTAGACCATCTGCATATAAATTTCCATTGGTTATATAAACTGTATCTGTTTGGCTATAAAAATTATTTGCTATTTCTGTAGCAGTAACATTTCTATTTGAACCAGCTATTCTCTTAATATTTGAATAACTTGAGTAGTTATATGCTAATTCAACAGCCTCTAATGCATTTACTAAACCATAGCCATAGGTCATATTAGGAGAAACTGAATTTCTACTATCTGTTAAAGGCTTTGCTGTAACAGATATGATATTTTTCACTTCTGATGTTGTCAATGTCATATTAGCCTCAAGCAACAACGCTATAATTCCTGAAACATTTGGTGCTGCTATTGAAGTTCCAGTCCAATAGGAATATATATCTCCTGGTTCACTTGTATAAACTCCTATTCCTGGAGCTACTACTTCTGGCTTAATAATATTTTTACTATTATCTAAATTCGAAGGACCCTTTTTGGAAAAATAGCCTATTATATTTCCTTCATCAACTGCTCCTACTGAAATAACATCTAAACTAGACGCCGGATATTCTATAGAGCCAGCTTTAGTTTCTCCATTCTGATTATTTCCTGAAGCAAATACCGGTGTTATACCTGCTGCAATCCATGATGCTAGCATTTTATCGAACCATCTACTATTTGTATTTTCACCCCAAGAGTTATTAATAATGTCTGGAGCCATATCAGCTCTACCACCAGGAGCCAAAAACCATTCTGCCGCTTTTAAAATATCTGAATTCTTAGTTCTTTTTCCTTGAAAAGCCCTTGCTGCTATCCACTGTGCTTCAGGTGCAACTCCTACGGTTTTTCCAACAGCAACTCCTGCTATAGCTGTACCATGTCCTGACATTTCTCCATCTTCTGGATATTCACTTCTGTTATATACATCATACCAGCTATATTCAACTCCGTCTGTATTTCCTCTCCAATTGTCATATAACTCCTTATGTTTATAATCTACTCCACTATCTAAAAACCCAATAACTACTCCTGAGCCTTTTAAATTATATTTATTATATACATCGTCTATTTTTGTATTTTTAAAATTCCATCTATTGTTAGATGCAAGCTCTGATTCATCAAAAAGATTATTTTCAGTATTTAATTTAGCCTCTTTATTTTCTTCAATATATAAAACATTTTCGTTTTTTGCTAACTCTCCTATAGTTTTTCCATTACCTACAATATGTAAAGTATTGGTTATATAAAAACTTTCATATTCTTTTACATTCTTATTTTTAATATTTTCTTCTAAAAAATCAATAATTTCTTTTTGTGATTTCTCTGCATTGTTTTCTATTTCATCAATATACTGTTTCCTATCAGATATATTTTTCTCCTTACTGTCTTTTAAATTTACAACAGTTTTTATTTCTTCTGTATTTTTAACATCTACCAATACATCTACTACTTCATTATTATTTATTTTATCTACAAGACTATTTTCTATTTTATTTTCTTCTGCATAGCTAGTATTAATATTAAGCGACGTTAATAAAATAGCAACTAATAATACCCTACTTAATAACTTTTTCATTTTAATCTCCTAAATATATTTTACTTAAGGTTTTCACATTTCCTTCACTGTCTTCTATAATATTGTACATTACCTTATTGCCGTTTTCTTCTAATAACTCTGTGGATTTTGACTTAATTTCTTCTCCATACCTTGTTTCTTTTTTATAGGTTAATTGAATTTTATCTATTTTTTTATATCCGTTAAAGGTTTCTAAAATCCAATCAATATATTTTGCATTATTAACATGTTTATTTGTATCTATATCGGATTTACGAATTCTAAAATCCATTTCAGTTGTAAATTCTAAATCTTTATTAAAATCAAATTCCCCATTAATAACTTCCAGACTTTCATCTTTACCATAGAGATTAATTAATTCATCAGGTACTCTTACTGGCATTTTTCTATTTTTATTTAATAACAACCACTTGGATTTTGCTTGAACAAAAACATTTCCTTCTTCATCAAATATAGTAAAGTTTCTATAGGCATAGAATTTTTTAGCTCCTGCTGACACTGTTTCTATTATTATTTCATCTCCCATTTTTGGCCTTTTAATAAAATCAATATCCCATTGGTATATAACCCAAAAATAATCATCAAAATCATGGTTGTTTTTCATTACGATATTTGTTTGTTCTATGGAGGTTTCAATCATATATTGAACTAAGGATTGATAACTTGCCTCTCCATTTTCATTACAATTAAAACTATATATTTTATAATTTTCTGAATGGTACATATTTTTATTTAAATTTTTCATACTTATCCCCTAAAAAAGTTTTCTTAACTGTTAATAGTTCTCTTAAAACTAAATTGTCTAAAATATTTCTTAACTGATCTATTGTATATACTAAGCCTGTATCATCTTGAATTTCTTTAGTTAAATCATAAAAGTCATTACTGGATATAGGTAAATAATTATCTATTACTTCCATAATATCATCATTATCTGTTTTTAGTCTATTTTCTAATTCTATAAATGGATTTTCTTTATGTGGCGTTATTGTATGGGCCGCCCTTATTCTTACATACATAGTTCTTCCAATAGCCGATTCCGATAAAAAAACATCTCCAGTTTTTAAATAAGGAAGTCTTTTAGTCTGTTCAATACTTAAGTCCGTTTCTTCCTTAATTGTTTGTATGTCATTTGCTCTTGTTGTTCTAAAAATAAATTTAGTATTAAGTTGTGCTGTAATTGTACTATCTAAAAGAGAAGGTCTTTGTGTTGCTAAAATTAAAAATACTCCATATTTTCTACCTTCTTGAGCAATTTCCCGTAAAATATACTTTGATGGCGATTCTGAAGCACCATCTTTAGATTGGGGAGCAAAATTATGTGCCTCATCAGTAATAATAAAAAATGGTGGGAAATAATCCTCTTCACTATTATTTATTATAGCATCCTTGTAATTTCTTCTTTTTTCATAAACTGAATTTATTAAAAAGGTTGAAAACACTTGAATTATTTTTATACTTCCCTGTATTACCACTAATTTATTAGATTTTAAAGCTTCCTCTGCATTAATTGAGTTATGTTCAAATATTCCTAGTTTTTTTAATCTATCAAATCTCCATGATACACCTGCTACAGATGATGGTGGTGACTTGTCGTTTAATTTTTCATAGGTAGCTAAAACCTTGTTTAAATATTTTTTCTCCTCTGTATTATCAGTAGCTTCTATTTCCTTTTTTATATTTAAAGATGAGCCTAACTCCTGGCCCTTTTTTAATCTTTCAAGTCTTTGTTCAAAAGTTAATAAACTGTCTTGGGGTTTATGTAAATTATCAACTACATTTTCCATAGCTTCAGATAACCTTGAAGAAGTTTGAAGTAAATTCTTTAAATCTCTACTGGATATTTTTTTAAAATCTATTCCAATGTTTTCACCAATTGTAAACTTTGAAAATAAATTTGTATAATCCCTTCCATAGTCGGATTTTAGTTTTTCTGAAAAATCCATTTCATAATGGGGATCCAATACTAAAGTTGGTATATTTTTATTCATTAACTCCTCTAATACAACCCTTAAACCAAAGGATTTACCAGAGCCGGAGCCTCCAAATATTCCTACATGAGGATACTCATGCATATCATAAAGATTTAATATATAGGGTACTTCCTTTTGTTTAATTAACTTTTTGTTTTCCAAGGTTAATGATAAGTCCACAAACTCTTCATCTATATTTTCATAAATATCATCTGTATTTCTAATTACACCAATATTTAATCCCTTATTTAAATCCGTTGAAATAAAGTATTTCTTTACTTCTTTAAATTTAGGAACCCGACAATTTGATCCAGTTTCTATAGGATAATTTGCTTCTTCCAATAATCTAATTTTACCTAAATAAATTGTTCCATCTTCCAGATTAAAGCCTAATACACTTAGGTTTTTTATTAAATTATTATCTATAACTTCCCCATCATTTGCCATGGGAATATATCTATTATAGGTATGAACTTCAACAACTTCTCCTAAAATATCTCCTTGGTCTACATCTTCAATTATTAAAAATTCATTTATTCTAAATTTTCTTGAATTTGAACCAATATATGCTTCCTGTTGATCTGTCATACCAATTATTTTAATATCCATTAAAAACTCCTTTTAAATCTTTGGGCATTAAATAACTTTTCATAAAATTCTACATCTATATAATTCTTTATTAATTGTTTAATTAAATCATTTGTAATTCTTGCTTGTACATCAGCAATATCCAATATAAAAGGAATCCCTCTACTATTTATATCGGTTATTGATGCAATTAATGACAAACTAAGTTCCAAATAAGCTTCTTGTTCTTCTAAAATATCTACCGCTATAGCCGATGGAGCTTTACTACTTCTAAAGAAAGTCGACCTAAAACCAAAACTGTCCTTACCTTTTTTTTGTTTGTTTAAATATAATGCTTCTAAATAATTTAAAGCATCAAAAATAAATTCCCTATCATATATTGCAACAGTAGTATCATTTTCACCCTTTATCTTATATATATTATCATAGATTATAGATGTTTTAATATCTTCAACTACACCTATTAAAATAATATTATTTTCAATTACTAAATCTTTTAACCTAGTCCATAACTCTTCAGCCAATATTCTATACCGTATTAAGGAACCATCCATAATTATAATTTTAGGACTTTTTTTCACAGCTTCTATTGCAACTTTTAATTCTGTTTGTGCTAATTTTCTATCTATTATTTTTTTCTCTTCGTAAATACTTCCCTTATCTATTAAAGGACAGTATAAGTCCGCTATTTCTATATTTTCATTTTCCCTAAGTCCTAAACTAGCTACAGCCTTAAACATCTGAATATAATGGGGAAAGGCCCCACCATATTTATTCGTAGAGCCATCTACTGCAACAACTCCACCAGCCTTTTTTATGTTTTTTAACTCATCAGTTAAAAGGGAATTTATATTCATGAAACTTCCTACTTTTCCAAGTAAATTTCTTTTTTCTTCTCTGTTATATTTGTTTACTGAATAATATTTTTCTATTAAAAAACCATTTAATTTCTTTAATTCCTCAATTAATTTTTCTTCCAAAAAAATCACCTATAATTCTAAACTTATTTTGTAGACCTCATTTTTATTTAAGCCATATTTACTTACAACAACCTTAACTGATTCCTTTTTCGACAAACCATTGTTTATTTCTTTTAATAAGAGTTCCCTAATATCCAATAATTCTTCCTTTATTTCAGCCTTATCTAAAACTATAACAAATTCACCCTTAATATTGTCCTTGTTTTGAAAAATATTATAGACTTCATTACAAGTACCGGAAATTTTTTCTTCATAGATTTTAGTTAATTCCCTACAAACAACAACCTTTCTATTAGGATATAATTCTGCAAGTTTTTTTAAAGTACTCTTTATTCTATGTACCGATTCATAGATTATAGATGTCATATATAAATTATCTAATTTTTCATAAAAATCCTTTATATTTTTCTTTTCCCTAGGAACAAAACCTAAAAAAGCAAATTTGTCATTATCCAGTCCAGATGAAACTAAGGCAGTAATACTTGCTGTAGCGCCAGGTAAAACCTCATAGTCTAAATTATTTTCAATAAAATACTTTATAATAGTATGTCCCGGGTCCGATATTCCAGGCATTCCTGCATCACTAACAATAGCAATGCTAAGTCCATCGTGTATTTCATTTGCAATTTCTTCAGTTCTTAATTTTTCATTATGTTCATGATAGGATTTTAAATCGTTTTTTATATTATAGTGGTTTAATAGCTTTATTGTATTTCTTGTATCTTCACAGTAAATAATATCTACTTCTTTTAATACCTCTAAAGCTCTTAAGGTTATATCTTTTAAGTTTCCAATAGGTGTTGGAACTATGTATAGTTTATTGTCCATAATAAATCCTCTTTATTCTATCTGTATATTCATTTTCGTCATTGTAAATAATTAATGGTTTTTCAAAAACAAAGTCACTACGACCATTTTTAACAAATTTAAGTAAAATCATCTTTGGTTCCTCTGTTTTTCTTGAAATTACAGGAACTATTTTTTTTGGTTCCATCTTATATTTTCTACCATAGTATAAAATATCTACAAGTCTTCTTGGTCTATTAATCATATATAAAATTCCATTGGATTTTAACTTTAACTTTGCGAACTTAAAAATATCTTCCAGTGTTAAATATACCTCATATCTAGAAATAAATTGATTCATATCATTATTTTTTATACCATGATTAAGCTTATAATAGGGTGGATTCGTAACTATTACATCTAGTGAATCATTTTTTATTAAATTATAGCAATTGTTTATATCTTCATTAATTGGATTAATACAATCTTGTAATTTATTTAACTTTATATTTTCAGATAAAATTTCAAAATTATCTTTTTGAATCTCTACACAAGCTATGTTTTTTGGTGAATATAAATAATTCATTCTTAAAGATATTATTCCCGTTCCTCCACCAATTTCTAAAACCCTACTATTTTTCTTAGTTTTAGCAAAATCAGATAATAAAATTGCATCAATTCCAAATGAAAATTTTTCACTGTCAGTATATATTTTATAATTAGTACCAGGTATATAATTTAATTTCATAATTTCTCCTATTTTATTTAACCCTATCTTATTATTATATTATATATAGTGGAAAAACTAAAAATAAACTTAATAAAAAATTTTATAAAAAAAGCACCTATAGGTTAGTTCTAAATCTAACTTTTTAGGCACTCTTTCTTTCTAAAATCCTTGTCTATATTGTGAATATATAATTCTAAGTTTATTCCTTCTTTTCTGTCAAAATTATTTCTTTCTGACTCAAGTATCGAATTATAAATAAAGTCTGCAGCAATTCTTGTTGCGTCTATTAATTTTACATTTTTTAATACATATCCTAATACTATTGCAGAAAAAATATCCCCTGTTCCCGGATAATTTACAGAAATTTTTTCATAAGGTATTTTAAAGTACTCTTTATATATATGATCATAGCCAGCAATATAATATTTCCCATTACTTGCTTTTACACTTGTTATAACAACAGATTTACTACCTTGTTCTCGGATACCATCTACTAAATCCTTTAATTCTGTTTTAGTATCAACAAAAACCCTATTAAATCTATTTTCCAACAATAAATATGCTTCAGTAATATTAGGAATAGTTAAATCTGCATTTGCAATTAATTCTCTCATAATGGATATTCGATCTTTATCTATTCCATTGTACAATTGACCATTATCCGCCATAATTGGATCAACCATAACAAGAGGATTGTACTCTTTATTCATGTAAATAACCTTTTCAATAATATCTATTTGTTTTTCATTTAAAACAAAACCTGTTGAAATGCTATTAACATTAAAATTAAGTTTTTTCCAAACCTCAATACATTCTTCCATATAATCTGTAGTGTCTAAAATAGCAAACTCTCCATAGTCTAAGGTATTTGAAACTAAAGCCGTTGGAAGATTTAGCACTCCATATCCCATATGGTATAGAATTGGTGTCATAGCTGATAAAGCTACTCTACTATATCCTGGTCTATCATTTATTAAAACAATATTATTCTTACTCATTTTATCTCCAAATATATTAATAAAAATGGAGCCATTAAAGGCTCCACTTTCCCCTATTTAAATATATTATACCCTATATATTTTATTCAGCTTCAATTGAATCAGTTGGGCATACAGCTGCACATGATCCACAATCAGTACATAAGTCTGGATCTATTGAATAGATATCTCCCTCTTCAATTGCATCAACTGGACACTCTGGTAAACATGATCCACAAGCTATACAACTATCATTTATATGATAAGCCATTATAAATACCCCCTTTAATTATTAGATATCTTAATATCTAAAAACATTATGCCATATAACAATTTTAAAATCAATAATCCCCGTCACATTTGTTTGAACAATTACTACATTGACTTCTTATAATATCTTCAGCATAAAAGCATTTTAACTCTTCAATATCATCTTCTGTTAATATTTTTACCTTAACTATTTCTGTTAATACATCAATATCATATACCTTTCCTTCTCCTTCTGGAGTATTAACAGTTGTACCTATTTTAGGAAGCTTCTTTAATCCTTCTTCATAGCCTTCTTGTTCATACTTTAAACAACACATTAATCTTCCACAAAGTCCGGAAATTTTTGTCGGATTTAAGGAAATAGACTGATCTTTAGCCATTTTAATAGATACAGGAGTGAATTCACTTAAAAACCTACTACAACAGCAGGTTTGCCCACAGGAACCAAGACCTCCAATTAATTTTGCATGATCCCTTACTCCTATTTGGCGTAATTCTATTCTTGTTTTAAAAATACTTGCTAAATCCCTTACTAATTCCCTAAAATCAATTCTATCATCTGAAGTGAAATAAAAAATAACCTTATTATTGTCAAAAGTATATTCACAGTCTACAAACTTCATATTAAGATTATGTTCTTTTGCCTTTATTTCACATATATCCAACGCATCTTTAGCTTTTTTCTTATTTTCCTTATTTATATATTTATCAGCTTCATCGGCAATACGAATAACCGGTTTTAAATCAGATACTAAGTCGGTTTCTTCTATTGTTTTAATATTCCCAATTGCTTTTCCAAATTCAATTCCTCTAGCAGTTTCAACTATTACATCATGACCTTCTTCTATATTAAATCCATTTGGACTAAAATAGTATATCTTACCTGCTTTTTTGAAGCGTATTCCTACTACTTCGACCATTTTGTTCCTCCATTATATATAATAAAAGCTCTTCATTTGAGAGCTGAAAATTTACATTAATTTTAAAATTATTTTTAATTTCCAAAACCTTATCTAAAATTTTTAATATATTTTCATTATTAAAAACATTAATCTTGTTATATATATCTTTATTGTCTTTATATATAAGCTCTTCAATATCCCCTGTATTTTTATAAATCAATAAATCATGAAAGAAATTATAAAAATAGGTATAAATTTCATCAGAATCATTTTTATTTTCATTAAAATAATCCCTCGATCTTGCTAGTTCTAATAATTCTCTATTTATACTATTAATTAGTATATTATTTAATTCCCTATTACTTCCACCATAGACCTGTAGTTCATTTTCTAAGTTTACAACTTGGCACCTTGAAATAATAGTCTTAATAATTTGTTCTTCGTTATTTGTAGTTAAAATTAACTTTCCATATTCTGGTGGTTCCTCTAAAATTTTCAATAAGGCATTTGCGGATTCTTTTCTAAAAAATTCTGCATTTTTAATTAAGACCAGCTTGTATTTTCCTTCAACTGGACTAGTACTTAAAAACTTTATAAGATTTCTAATATCTGCAATTTTTATATTTTTATTATCCGGTAATATTTCTAAAAAATCCACATAATTCCCCGATAAATATTTTTCTCCTAATTCTTTACCTAATAATTCGTATATAAAGGCCTTAGTTTCCTCTTCTAAGATACTTTCAGAACTGGAAACAAAAAGATAAGCATGAGAAACTCTATTATTAGACAATTGCTCCCTTAATATTCTATTTTTTAAAGCCATTAAAAGCTCTCACTTTTTTCCATATTCAATACAAAAATATTTGCATTATAAGATTTTTTGTCATCTGGTTCCTTAAGTCTATTTTCGCTAATCTCTTTAAAAGTCTTTAAAATCTCATTTAATTGTTCATCTTTAAATCCAATAATTAAAGTTGAATTTCCTTTTTTTAAAGCACCTCCAGTAGAGGATATTTTTGTACATCTAATTTTTTTAACTGCCAGTAATTTTGTTATATCATGAGATATATCATCTTCAACTATAGCTACAATAAATTTCATATAATCACCTAAAATCTATGATATTCTTCAACATCTAAAATAAAGACTGTTGCACCACCAATAGTTACTTCAACAGGATATGGCATATAGGAATCTGTAGGCATTGTTATATTTAACAATGATGAATCCGCTGTTCTAGCCTTGCAATCCTCTTCTATTATTTTTAAGCATTCTTCTACTCTTTCATCTTCAACACCAATTAAAAGGGTGCTATTACCAATTTTTAAAAAACCACCTGAAGAAGATAATTTTGTCATTCTAAAATTATTCTTAGCTAAATCTTCTCTTAGTAAATATAAATCTTGATCTTGAACTATTGCTATAATTAATTTCATTACTTCCTCCTAATCCTTTCAAGAATAATATTTAAACAATTTGAAAAAACTTCCTCAATGCTCTTAGTAGCATCAATTTCTATAAAATTATCATTTTCATGATACTTTTCAAATATATCCATATATCCTTTATATACCCGAGAATGAAAACTTTCATTCTCTAGTTCCATTCTATCTGCTTCAAATAAAGCATTTTTCCTTTTTAGAGTAGTTATTGGATCAACTTTGAAAAAAAGTACTAGATCTGGCTTTAAATCATTTGTAGCAAATTTATTTATTTCGTAAATTTCCTCTATACCTAATTTTCTTCCAGCTCCTTGATAGGCTAAGCTAGACAAAACATATCTATCAGATAATATAATATTACCCTTTTGTAAATTTGGAAAAATTACTTCTTCAACTAATTGAGCCCTTGATGCAGCATATAATAAGGCCTCAGTTCTATAGGTTAATTCCTTATTATTTTTATCTAATATAATTTCCCTTAATTTTTCAGAAATTGCTGTTCCACCTGGCTCTCTAGTTTTTATTATATTGTATCCTTTTTCTACAAGGCTATTATAAACCATATTAATAATAGTCGTTTTGCCTGAACCATCTGGTCCTTCAAATGTAATAAACAATGAATTTTCTCCTCCGATTATATTTATATTATACTATAATTTATTATTGAATACATAGGACAGTTGTTTAGTATGTAATTTATAAGAACTTTTTTTAAAAATAAAAAAACCTACCCTTAAATAATATTGCATAAGTCAATAATTTACAAGAATTTTACAATATTATAGAGTTTATACCATTAATATATATTTTCATCTTTAAAAGCAATAAAAAAGCAGATAGGTATATTCCCCTATCTGCAAGTATTAAAATTAAGCTTCTGTAGTGAACTTAGCTGAATTTAATTTTATTCCAGGTCCCATTGTTGAAGAAATAGAAACTGATCTTAAATATTTACCTTTTGCTGATGCAGGTTTTGCTTTAATAATAGCTCCCATTAAAGCATTAATATTTTCTGATAATTTTTCTTTACCAAAAGAAACTTTACCAACTGGAGAATGTATAATATTAGCCTTGTCAACTCTATATTCTACTTTACCAGCCTTAATATCTTTTATAGCGTCAGCTACATCAAAAGTAACTGTTCCGGATTTAGGGTTAGGCATTAATCCTTTAGGTCCTAATAAACGACCAATTTTACCTACAACACCCATCATATCTGGAGTTGCTACTGCAACATCAAAATCAAACCAGTTTTCTGTTTGAATTTTAGTTACTAAATCTTCTCCACCAACATAGTCAGCTCCTGCTGCTTCTGCTTCTGCTACTTTGTCGCCTTTTGCAAAAACTACAACCTTTAAAGCCTTACCTGTACCATGAGGTAAAACCATAGCTCCTCTTACTTGTTGGTCCGCATGTCTAGAATCTACTCCTAGTTTTACGTGTAATTCAACTGTTTCATCAAATTTAGCCTTAGCTGTTTCTAAAACTAAGTCTATTCCTTCACCTAAATCATAAGCTTTAGTTTTATCTATTAATTTAACACTGTCTTGGTATTTTTTTCCTCTTTTTGCCATTATGAACCTCCTTGTGGTATTATCGAAATTTTTCTCCCACTAATTTTATTCTTCTACTGTTATACCCATACTTCTAGCTGTACCAGCTACCATTTCCATAGCAGCTTCTACAGATGCTGCATTTAAATCTGGCATTTTTATTTCTGCAATTTTCTTAACTTGTTCTTTAGTTAAGTTTCCAACTTTTGTTTTATTAGGTTCTCCAGATGCTTTATCTAGATTTAATTCTTTCTTTATTAAAACTGGAACTGGTGGAGTTTTAGTTATAAATGTAAAAGATCTATCTTGATAAACTGTTAAAACTACTGGTATTATCATACCTGCTTGGTCAGCAGTTTTAGCGTTAAACTCCTTTGTAAATTGCATTATATTAACACCATGAGGTCCTAATGCAGTACCTACTGGTGGAGCTGGAGTTGCCTTTCCAGCTGGAATTTGTAATTTTACTATTGCTTGAACTTTTTTTGCCATTATAGTCCTCCTTAAAACTAATGTGGTTTGGCGGGTTCCCCCTCCCACTTGAATCTATATCGAACGAATTATTTCAATTATATTCAAATTTATATTTTTTCAACGTCATCAAAGTCAACTTCAACACTTGTATCTCTTCCAAAAATTGAAACAAATGCCTTAACTTTTCTTTTTTCAACGTTAATTTCTTCAACTGATCCAACGAAATCCTTAAAAGCTCCGGAAACAATTTTTATTGAGTCCCCAACTTCTACATCTAAATCCGGCATTGTAATATTTTCAACACCAAAATCTCTCATTTCTCTATCAGTCAATGGAACAGGTTTTGAACCTGGACCAACGAAACCAGTAACACCTCTAGTATTTCTAACTAAATACCAAGAAATATCATTGATTATCATTTTTATAAAAACATATCCTGGGAAGAGTTTTCTCTCTTTTGTCTTTTTTACGCCACCTACTACCGATACATATTCTTCTGTTGGTACCATTACCTCAAAGATATCGTCAACGTATCCTCTATTTTCTACCATTTTTTCTATGTTTGCTTTTACCTTATTCTCATGTCCTGAATAAGTATGAACGACATACCATTTAGCGTCCTTCGCTCTATCTTGTATATCATTATTTTGCTCTGTCATAGTAAAGGCCTCCTTCCCTACTTCTCTTTAATCTTAATTCTTATTTAGAAATTAGCTTATATAAGAAGTGGAAAACAGAATCTAAACCAAAAACTAACAAAATAACTATTAAACATACAACAACTACTACAATTGCGTAATTTAAAACTTCTTTAGGCGTAGGCCAAATAATTTTTTTCCATTCTGACATAACACCTTTTGCAAAGCTCTTCTTTGCAACATTTTTTTGTTGAGCCATATCGATCCTCCATTTCTAACTATCTAGTTTCCTTGTGTAGAGTATGACTTTTACAGAATTTACAATATTTTTTTAGTTCTATTCTGTTTGTTGTGTTTTTCTTATTTTTCATAGTGTCATAATTTCTATTTTTACATACAGTACATTCCAAAACTACCTTATCCCTCATTTTGCACCTCCTAAGAAAAATTTAAACAGAGTTTTTACTCATATTCATACTTGAATAATTTACCATAAATCAGCCATTTAGTCAATATTTTATTAAGTATTTAATAAATATAAAACAATAATCAGATTTTATTTTTAATTAAATTTATTAATTTCTGTTAATAAGACATAAAATATTACTAATTAGTGTTTAAACTTTTTAAACTGGGTATACTTACTTATGTAAATGATACTAAATACTAATTAAAGGAGATTTTAAATGAATAGCAATTTATTAGAAATAGAAAGAAAGAGAAGATCAATTTATGGACTTGGAAAAAATTTACCAATTTCAGAAGATGAAGTTTTAGATTTAATAGCAGATATAGTTAAAAATGCACCTTCTGCATATAATTCCCAAACTGGTAAAATAGCAGTCCTATTAAATGAAAACCATGACGATTTTTGGAATATTGTCGAAAATACCTTGAAAAAGAAAATGGGTCCAGACAGGGACTTTTCTAGGACTAAAGCAAAAATAGATGGTTTTAAAGCCTCTTATGGAACAATTTTATATTTTGAAAATAAAAATAAAGTAAAAGAACTTCAAGAAGCTTTTTCTTCTTATGCAGATAAATTCCCACAATATAGTCAACATTCATCTGCAATATTACAAATATTAATTTGGCTAGGCCTTGCAGAACAAAATGTAGGTGCAAATTTACAACACTATAATCCAATAATAGATGAAGAAGTAAAATCCAAGTGGGATATTCCTGAAGAATTCGAACTAGTAGCTCAAATGCCATTTGGCGAAATACTAAGCCCTGCAGGAGAAAAAGAGTTTGATCCAATAGGCGATAGAATTAAAATATTTAAATAATAATTAAACCAGATGAAAATTCATCTGGTTTAATATTTTTTATCTAGTTTTTTAAAAATTATTAAACCTATAATATATTGAAAGATTAGATAAATTATAAGGTAGGCCCATAGAATTTCTATTCCTTTAATCAAGTCTAACACTAAAATTATAGTCGAAGCTATAAATGATAAAAATACTATAATTAGCCCTACTATATAGGTATATCTTCCCGATATATTCCTTAAACTCTCTTTTCTTTCGTCTTATAACTCAATCTCTCTTAACTCCCTTATTTCCTCATATTTTTTAATATTCTTACTGGTTGTCCAATATATATACCTAATAATCGCCCCAAGCCTGATGCTATAAAGGCAAATCCTAGACCAAATATTATGGACTGAAATTTAACGGTATAAAACAATGTACTAATAAGTATCAAAATCCCCAGTAATAGGTAAGTTAAACCAATTATTAAATTATTCTTCTTCATATTTTTTACCCCTTTCGTGAATAAAAACTTCTTCAACGGTTTTCCCAAAAAAATCTGCAATAATAAATGCTAACTCCAATGATGGATTATATTTTCCAGTTTCAATAGAGCTTACAGTTTGTCTGGAAACTCTAATAGCTTTTGCAAATTCTTCTTGACTTAATTTTAATTCCTTTCTAAAATCCTTAATTCTATTTTTCAAATTATCACCATCTTTGACAAGGTTCCTTTATATTATTTCCAATAAAAAAAGATGCTTTAAAAGCATCTAGTTTTATTAATCTTCAAGTACATCATCTTCTATGAATTCATCGTAGTCGTCATAATCATCATAGTCGTCATCATATTCAAATAAGCATTCTTCTACATCTGAAAGATCATCATCCATAAATGTTAAATATTCTTCAACATCTTCAATATCATATGATAAAGCTTCAACTTCCTCTGCTAAATCATCTAATACATCAATCATACCTAATAGAAGTTTACCTGTTTTGCCATCTTCTTCTACGGATATTCCTTCAGCTAGTCCTCTTAAATATGCAATATTTTCATAAATATTATCCATTTTGAACCTCCTAATTTTTATACTCTTGATAAGTATTCGTTAGTTCTTGTATCTATTTTTATTATATCTCCTTCATTAATAAACAAAGGAACTAATACTGTTGCACCTGTTTCCACTGTTGCAGGCTTAGTTGCTCCTGTTGCAGTATCTCCTTTTACCCCTGGTTCTGTATGAGTTACTTCTAACTCTACAAAATTTGGAGCAGCAACAGAGAAAGGACTTCCTTGATAGAACTTAATTGTTGCATTGTCATTTTCTCTTATATAATCTATAGCATCTGAAACTCCATCAGCATCTATTGGAACTTGCTCATAACTTACTGGATCCATAAAATAGTATAGAGAGCCATCGTTATATAAGTATTGCATCTCCTTAGTTTCTATTCTTGCTTCCTGATATTTTTCTGATGGGTTAAAAGTTATATCTTTATTAGCACCAGTCATTACTGATTTAATTTTTGCTCTAACAAAAGCAGCACCTTTTCCTGGCTTAACGTGTTGGAAATCTATAATTTGCCAAACATCGCCATCCATCTCAAAAGTAGTACCCTTTCTAAAATCTCCTGCTGATATCATATGTACCTCCTAAATGTTTTCTTAATTAATTATATCAATAGAAAGAATGCTTAACAAGTTATCTTGCACATTCCGAATCTTTTCCTGTTAATATATTTAGTCCATGGTCTAATTCTGTAATAATATATTCTAAACTTTCCCTTACTGCTTTTGGACTACCTGGTAAATTTATTATTAAAGTATTGTTTCTTATTACCGATGTTGCCCTTGAAAGCATAGCTCTTTTAGTAATTTGTAAACTATATTGTCTTATTGCTTCTGAAATTCCGGGAACTAATTTAGTCGCTATATTAATTGTAGCTTCCGGTGTAACATCTCTTTTGCTAAATCCGGTACCACCTGTAGTTAAAATTAAATCCACCTGCTTTTCATCTGCAAATTCTATTAATTTATTTTCTATAGTATTTTGCTCATCTGGAATAATTTCATAAGTTACTATTTCATATTTATTTTCTAGTAATATTTCTTTAATAACTTTACCGCTTAAATCTTCTCTTTCGCCTTTACTACCTTTATCAGATATAGTTAATATAGCTGCTTTAAACATTTTTCCTCCTATGGAAATGCATTAATAATATGTTCAATGCTTTTTTCATCTTCTATAATTTCTATTATGTCAAATCTTGGTTGTAAATCATATAGATTATTTAATTGAATAAAGGATTCTGCTGTAGAAATAATCTTTTTTTGTTTACTTAAGGTTACAAAATCCCTTGGATAACCAAATTTAGTGTTTTTTCTTAACTTTACTTCCACAAATACAAGATACTCCTTATCTTGTAAAATCAGGTCGATTTCTCCAGTTTTACTACTAAAATTTCTATCTATATAATTATACCCTTTGTCCAGTAAAAACCCCAGTGCTAGATTTTCTCCTTCATTTCCAATAGTTCTAGTATTCATACTAATTTTTCCCTAATAATTTTTTTAAAAAACTATGTCGATGTATAGGCGTTACTCCTAGCCTTAATATTGCTTCCCTATGTTTTTTTGTTCCATATCCCTTGTTTTTTAAAAAATCATAACCGGGATATTTTTCATCAAAATCAATAAACATATTATCTCTAAAAACTTTAGCGACTATTGAAGCACAAGCTATAGGATAACAAATGTCGTCTCCTTTTATTAAGGATTCCTGCCTAATATCTAAATCAATATTCTCTGCATCAATAAATGTAATATCAGGTGAAAATTTTTCTCCATTTTTATCTTTTAAATTTTCTACTGCTATTTTCATTGCAAGTCTTGTAGCTTGTTTTATATTAATTTCATCTATTGTTTTCTCATCTACTACACCTATACCTATGGCTATAGCCCTTTGTCTTATTTCCTCATTTAAAGCTATTCTTTTTTTCTCAGATAATTTTTTTGAATCCTTTACTCCTTCAATAAAATCACCATTTGGCATTATTATAGCACATGAAACTACAGGCCCTGCTAATGGTCCTCTTCCAACTTCATCAACACCTGCAATTTTAAAATTACTATTATAATATTTTGTTAAATCATAATCGAACATCTATATCCTCTACTTTTTCTAAAGTAATTTTCCCCAATACTCCCTTTCTAAATTCATCTAGTATAATATTAGCTGTTTTTGTATAATCTATTTCATTGCCTTTTAAAATAGCACCTCTTCTTAATGCTATTTCATCCATAATTTCCAATGTAGCTTTATTATCTGTATCAATATTATATCTATTAGAAAGTATTTTAGGGTCTATTTTTTGTAAAGTCTCTATTAAAGAAAATGCCAAATTATCTACATCCATTATTTCATCTTTAATAGCCCCGGTGTATGCTAAATTAAGTCCAGTTAACTTATCTTCAAATTTCGGCCATAAAACTCCTGGTGTGTCTAATAATTCCATATTTCCAGAGGTTTTAATCCATTGATTATGACGAGTTACGCCTGGTCTATTTCCTACTTTTGCAGATTTCTTTTTAGCCAGTCTATTTATTAATGTCGATTTTCCTACATTTGGTATTCCTACAATCATTAATCTTATTTTATCTGATAAAATATTTTTTTCTT
Source organism: Miniphocaeibacter sp. (assembly GCF_049276255.1). Taxonomy (NCBI): domain Bacteria; kingdom Bacillati; phylum Bacillota; class Tissierellia; order Tissierellales; family Peptoniphilaceae; genus Miniphocaeibacter; species Miniphocaeibacter sp. The sequence goes on along the minus strand of NZ_JBASWB010000079.1, from coordinate 53,161 downwards.
TGTTTTTTTCAAATTTTTCCTTTAATTGTGACCGACATGCTTTTTCAATATTTTTAACGCCATAACCTGTTACAGAATTTATCATAACAGTTTCATGACCTTCCTTTTTAAAATACTCCATCCATTTCTTATTTTCATTTTCATCAGATAAATCCATTTTATTCATTAATATAATTCTAGGTTTATCATCTAAAATTTCATCTATTAATGGATTTCTACTTGAAATTGGTATTCTTGAATCCACTAATTCTGCAACAACATCTACTAATTTCAAAGATGATTTTAGAGAATCAATGGTTTTTTTCATATGCCCTGGATACCAATTTATATTCATATTATTCATATTTTATTCCTCACAACAAAACTAATTAACTAATTTAAGTTTAATATAAAAAATTCAATACCTCAATTAATTATATAATTCTTAAATATAAATCTTTAAAAAATATTTTACCATATACAAGGATTATTAATTTTCTCTAACTATATTGTAGGCTATCCTAATATTTTAATAAAAAACTAAATTATTTATAACCTACATCAGTTCTCTTCCTTAGCTGTGTTAGGTCATAATACAACTTTTTTTGCCAATCATTCTTCGTATTCTTGGAAAAGAATGTGTTTGACCTACATCAGCTCTCTTCTTTCGCTGTCTTAGGTCATAATACAACTTTTTTTGCCAATCATCCTTCGTATTCTTGGAAAAGAATGTGTTTGACCTACATCAGCTCTCTTCTTTCGCTGTCTTAGGTCATAAAAAAAGCGCTATTAATAGCGCTCCTATTAGAAGTTTTTATATTCTTTAACTTTTGCAGCTTTACCTACTCTATCTCTTAAGTAATATAATTTAGATCTTCTAGCTTTACCTTTTCTTGTAACTTTTAAGTTTTCGATTCTTGGTGAGTGAATTGGGAAAGTTCTTTCAATACCTGTACCATAAGCTACTCTTCTTACAGTAAAAGTTTTTCTTGAACCAGTTCCTTGAATTTTAATAACTGTTCCTTCGAATTTTTGAACTCTTTCTTTTCCACCTTCAACAATTCTATAGTCTAATACTACTGTATCACCAACATTAAAATCAAAACTGTTTTCTCTTAATTGTTCTTGTTCTATTTGCTTGATTATATCCATTTGTAAATCCTCCTAATTTATAAATGTTCATGCTATTAAGCAGAGGACCATCCGTTTTACATAACTTTGTGATTATATCATAATAAATTTTCTATTTCAATTTATTATTTTTCATATATTTTTCATATATATCCGGTCTTTTTTCCTTAGTGTTTTTTAGTGAACTTTCATATTTCCATTTTTCTATTTCTTTATGGTTTCCACTAAATAACACCTCTGGCACTTTAAGTCCATTAAATTCTCTAGGTCTTGTATATACATTATTCTGTAATAACAAATTATAGTGGGAATCTGTTACTGCACTTTCTTCATTACCTAGAACACCTTCTACTAACCTAGAAACTGAATCTATTACTACCATTGCAGCTAATTCTCCGCCAGTCATAACGAAATCTCCAATTGAAAGTTCCATATCAACATAATTATCAATAATTCTAGAATCTATTCCTTCATAATGTCCACATAATAATATTATATCATCATAATTTAATAGCTCTTTGCATAAGTTTTGATCTAAAACCCTACCTTGTGGAGACATATATATTACAATAGAATTTTCTGTTCTTACATCCATAATAGAATCATATACCGGTTGTGGAGTCATTAACATTCCTGCTCCTCCACCGTATATTTCATCATCTACTCTCTTGTGTTTATCTTTAGAATAATCCCTTATGTTTTTTACAACTAATTCTATTTTTTCTTGCTCAATTGCTTTTCCTATAACTCCATAGGTATTTAATGAATTAATAAATTCTGGAAATAAAGTTAATACTTTAAATTTCATTAGAGCATTCCTTCAATAAGTTCAACATAAACTTTTTTATTTTTTAAATCTATTTCCTTAACAAATTCTTTAACTGCCGGTATCATAAATTCTTTTTTATTTTTACTTTCACATAAATAAATATCATTTTTAGAATTAATTAGTACGTCCTTAATATAGCCAACTACCTTAGAATCGTTAATAATTTCCATACCAATTAAGTCAGAAATATAATAGGTATCTTCTGGCAATTCCATTCTGTCTTCTTCTTTTATATATATATATTTACCTTTGAACTTCAATACTTCATTTATATTATTAAAGCCTTCCAGTTTAATATACACCAATCCTCTATACAAACGACTTTTTATTATTCTAACCTTAATTTTTTCATCATCAAGATAAAAATCTATATCGTCTTCAAATCTATTTGGATTATCCGTTAGAGGATAGACTTTCAAATCACCTTTAATTCCATGTGTATTTGTAATATATCCTACTTTTACAAATTCCATAATTACCTACTGTATAATGTCCACTACTACTTTAACGCCATCTTTAATAGCCGCTGCCTTTACTACTGTTCTTATGGCCTTAGCTATTCTTCCTTCTTTACCAATAATTCTACCTAGATCATTAGGATCAGCCTTTACTTCTATTATTAAGGTATTTCCTTCTTCCCTATGTGTTACAACTACTGCATCTGGATTTTCTACTAGTTCTTTAGCAATAGTTTCTACTAATTCAACCATAATACCTCCTAATGGTAGGACTCTTATTCTGATACTTCTTCTGAATTATCGTTTTTAGTTTCGTAAACACCGTTGTTTTTAAATAATCTATTTACTGTATCAGTAGGTTTTGCACCATTTTTAATCCATTTATTAACTTTTTCAGCATCTACTTTAACTGTTTTTGGTTCTGTTAAAGGATTGTAGTATCCTATTTCTTCAATAAATTTTCCATTTCTAGGTGCTCTTATGTCTGCTACTACTATTCTATAAAATGGATTTTTCTTTGATCCCATTCTTTTTAATCTAATTTTTACTGCCATTTATAAAACCTCCAAAATATTGTTTAAAATTTATTTAAAAAAGGGAAGTCCAAATTTTCCTCTTTTTTTCATGCTTTTGCTCATATTACCCATTTGTTTCATCATTTTTCTTGTTTCTTTAAATTGCTTCAATAATTTATTTAACTCAGAAACCGTTGTTCCAGAACCTTTTGCTATTCTTTTTCTTCTACTAGAATCAATTATTTCCGGGTTTTCCCTTTCATAATTAGTCATAGATTGAATCATAGCCTCAATTCTTTTTATTTCCTTATCTCCAAAATTCAACCCCTTTAAAGCTTTTGAATTAACTCCAGGAATCATTCCTAATAGTTCGTCTAATGGGCCCATACTTCTTATTTGATCTAATTGTTCAAGAAAGTCATTAAAAGAATATTTTTGTGATCTAATTTTTTCTTCTAATTCTTTAGCTTTCTTTTCATCTATTGCTGTTTGTGCCCTTTCAATTAATGAAAGAACATCTCCCATACCTAGTATTCTTGAAGCCATTCTATCTGGATGGAAAGGTTCCAGTTCGTCTAATTTTTCTCCAACACCAATGAATTTAATTGGCTTTTCTGCAACATTTCTTATTGATAATGCCGCTCCACCTCTTGCATCACCATCAAGTTTGGTTAAAATAATTCCCGTAACATCTAATTCATCATTAAAGGACTTTGCAACATTAACTGCATCTTGACCTGTCATTGCATCAACAACTAAAAGAATTTCATCTGGATTAACTGTCGACTTAATATCCTTTAATTCCTGCATTAGTTCTTCATCAATATGAAGCCTACCTGCAGTATCTAGAATTACAACATCATTACTATTCTTCTTAGCTTCTTCTACAGCTTGTCTAGCTATTTCTACAGGACTAATTTTATCGCCTAATGAAAAAACAGGCACATCAACTTTTTCCCCTACAACTTGTAACTGTTTTATTGCTGCCGGTCTATATATATCTCCTGCAACTAACATAGGTCTTTTACCTTGTTTTTTCAAATGTAGTGCTAATTTACCGCCATGTGTAGTCTTACCAGCTCCCTGTAATCCACATAATAATATTACAGTTGGTGGACTTGAAGAAAAGTTTATTTTTGCTTCACTTTCCCCCATTAGCTTTGTTAATTCTTCATTAACAATCTTTATAACTTGTTGTCCAGGAGTAAGACTTTCCATTACCTCTGCTCCCAGCGCTCTTTCTTTAACAGTTTTAATAAAGTCCTTAACAACTTTAAAATTAACATCCGCTTCTAAAAGAGCAAGTTTTACTTCTCTCATAGCAACGTCAATATCTTTTTCTGTTAATTTTCCTTTTCCTGTTAATTTTGAAAGTGCATTTTGTAATTTGTCCGATAGGTTTTCAAATATCATAAATAATTATCTCCTGCATTTTCATCTAAGAATTTATCTATTTTAAAAATAATATCCTTATATATTATCTCTTCACTAAAGCTATATTTCAAAGCTAAATTATTTAAATCATCTTTAATGTTTTTTAATAATTTACTTGCATTGTAGCTTTTATTTATTAAATTAAGTTTTTTTTCAAAACCATACAGCCTATTAATAGCTCTTTTTAAATTTTCCGATACAGCTTGTTTAGAAATATTATTTAATTCAGCTATTTCTGTTAAAGATAAATCCTCATTGTAATACTCATCAACCATTTTAAATTGTTTTTTAGACAATAACTCACCATAATAATCAAAAAGTATTGCAACTTCCACTAGCTTTTCCATAATTACCTCTTTTGCACTGTCAACCTTTTACATTGACCTTGTATATTATACTTGCAAAATATTTAAAAGTCAATGATTTTTTTATGTTTTTTACACAAAAATAGCAACTAATAAAATAAAAAATATGCCTATTAGAAAATAATATTTGGCATATGATTTTTATTAAATAATTCCCTTGATTTTTTATACTATTACAAGTTATCCTAAAACAAATCACAGATTTGGGGTTAGGAAGCTCCTTCTTGTTTCCCTTTTTTCTTTCTTCTCTACATACTATACTTTTTACTCTAGGTTTGTGCAGACTGGTTCTTACAAGCTTCTTCGAACCTTGGGTAACTCTTGCATTAGACCTACCGCCAAATCATAGATTTGGGGTTAGGTCTTTCACTGCTTCGTTTACCAAATCACAGATTTGGACTTCGCTGTATCTGACCTACATCTTCTTGCCAAAGACGCAAGAAGTGTCAGGTCATTAATCCCTACCTGGTTGGAATTTTGGATAATATTTTATTGTTCCAAGTCTTCTTCTCCAGTAGTTTAAAAATCTTTTTAAGTTTCTATCTTCTTTATACCATTGAGTAAATTCAAAACCATTTGCTAATAATTCTTTAACATATTCCTTATCTTGTTCGTTAGCATATTTTTTAAGTACTAATGGATCTACATATAGCCATAATTTTTCATTTTTATGGTAATAAATAGGCTTATCTTCTTTATATATAAGATCATCTACAAGAAATGTAACAAAATTACAACCACCTGTAGTCATATAAAAACTGGAACGCCCCTGTCTAATATTTATTTCAAATACTTTATACTTCTTGTCCCTTATATCATATTTAAAATCAAAGTTTGCAAATCCTCTATAGTTAATATCTTCAAGGAATTTTTTACACATTTCATAAATTTCAGGGTTATCCTGTGTTACTAAGGCATTATAATTTCCAATTCCCTCCGGTAAGGATTCATCTAGTAGGCATTTTCCAAAGCACATCATTTTAACCTTACCTTTTGAATCTACATAGGCATTTAAAACAGCCATTGTAGAATGATCTCCTGGAATATAGTCTTGAACTATTAATTCGCCACTATAACCTGCATTATAAATATCATTAATAATTTGATTATATTCTTCTTCATTATTTGCCTTGTAGGCCTTCTTTTTTCCTGGAAAATCCAAATCCAAATATTCTATACTATCATTTGCCTTGACAGCTAAAGGAAATTCAAAAGGAACTTCATAATTATTTCTCATATCTTTAGAAATCACATAGGTGTTTGGATAATTTAAATTATATTTTTCACAAATTTCATAAAAATCTTTTTTATTTTCCAATTGTCTTTGTAATTCTAAGGGAACATAGTTAAATAAATAATATTTTTCCAATAGATCCCTATTTTCTGTAATAAGACTTGTATAGCCATCTGAACAGGAAATAAGTAATAATTTTTTCCCTGTACTTTTATATTTTTCGGCAATTTCTACCATTTTATTTGAAAATACATCCTGTTTATCAAAATCTTTAAAGGTAAAAACTTCTACTATTTTCGAATTCTGTGTAAATGGCAAAGCTTGTTTTCCCAAAGCAATGGATTTTATACCATAGGCTTGGTGAAAGGACCTTGCTACACCATATGCATTTATATCTGTTCCTAATATAATAGGAAGAAAAACTGTATTCATTGTAACTCCTAACAAATTAATTTTTTATACTATATTATAGTAACATAATATTTAATAAACTATTAATATAGTATATTTTATTCTTAAAAATTCCAAAGAAAGTATATACCTTCTTTGGAATTTTTACAAGATATGAAAAGTCTATATTATTATACTTCTACATCAATAAAGTTAAATTTACCTACATCAAACAAGCCTTTATCTGTAAGTTTAACTTCCGGTATTACTGCTAAGGACATAAAACATAAGGTCATTATTGGCTCTACATCTTTATTTATCTTTAAATTATCATAGGCAATTTCATGAATTTCAGATAGTTTTTCATCTACCCATTCGCCTGATTTATCGCTCATAATACCACCTAAAGGCATTGGCATACTTCCAATTACCTCTTCTTTATCTACAACAATAATTCCTCCATTTTGTTTCACCAATTCATTTACAGCAAAATACATATCCCTATCGTTAGCACCAACTACTATAATATTGTGTGAATCATGAGCAATTGATAAGGCTACTGCACCATTTTTTAGACCATATCCCTTTAATAGTCCTGTTGCAACATTTCCTGTGCCCTTGTGCCTTTCAACTACAGCAACTTTTAATATGTCCCTATCTTCTGAATAAACAAATTCCTTATTTTCATCTATAGTTACTTCTTCTACAACTTTTTTTGTTACAACACCACCTGGTTGAATTTCAATTATATTAGCCTTACCTGAAGGTATTTTTAATTTTAATTTGTCCATTGTAAAATCTTTTACATTAAAGCTACTTCTTACAATATCGCTGTTAACTTTTTCTATATCGAATAAATATTTCCCATTTTCAGCTACTTTTTCACCACTAATATATACCTGTTCTACTTTAAACTTATTTAAATCCTCAAGAACTACTAAATCAGCCTTATATCCTGGTGCAATAGCCCCTTTCCTGTATAAGTTAAAACATTCTGCCGCATTTAATGAAGCCATTTGAATTGCTGTTATAGGATCTATTCCAGATTCAACTGATATTCTTAAATGATTGTCAATATGACCTTCTTCTAATATGGTTTTAGGTTGTCTATCATCAGAACAGAACAAACACCTTCTGCTATTTTCCTCTGTAACCTCTTTAATTAACAAGCGTAATTCATGACAAGCAGAACCTTCTCTTAATAGAATATACATTCCATTTGATAGTCTTTCATGCATTTCCTCAGCAGTACTACATTCGTGCTCCGTATTAATTCCAGGTAATATATAGGCATTTAAATCCTTACCTGTAACTCCCGGAGAATGGCCATCTATTAACTTTCCATTCTTTATAGCTAAGTCTAACTTATCTATTACCATAGGGTCTGCGTTAATTATTCCCGGAAAATTCATAAACTCTCCCAGCCCTAGTATTTTTTCTTTATCTATATGCTCTACCATATCCTCTGCATTTATAACTGCTCCTGCATTTTCAAAAGGAGTTGCCGGTACACATGAAGGAATCATAAATTTAATATCTAATTTAGTATTATATGATGCATCTATCATATAATCTAAACCATCTAGGCCATTTACATTTACAATTTCATGAGGATCAGCAATTATAGTTGTTGTACCACAAGGTACTAAAAGACTTCCTAACTCTTCAGGACTTAAATAAGATGATTCAATGTGAATATGCCCATCAATAAATCCTGGAGAAAGGTATTTCCCCTTTAAATCTAATTCTTCTACACCTTTATAATCACCTATTCCAACTATGTAATCTTCAAATATACCTACATTTCCATTAATTATTCTATGGCCAAATACATCTACTATTTTACAGTTTTTTAAAACCTTACTACATGGTGTTCTTCCAGCTGCTGCATCTATTAATGCTTTTAATTTTAATTTATCCATAGTTTCCTCCTATTAAGAAAATATTCTAAATCCTTTCTTATATTATATAGCATCTAATCTAGCTCTAAAAGCAAATACACTAAGATATAATCATTTGTATAATAAAAAACATATCTTAACTCTAAGGTTAAAATATGTTTTTCAACTCAAAATCACTTATTATCGGGATCCTCCACCGACTCCCCCTCCAAAGCTGCCACCGCCGCCGCCAAGACTTGAAAATCCACTTGAATCTGTAGAGGAATAGTCGTAGGTGGAACTTGCATTTGCGGATATTTGTGTAATCATCATAATTGTATAAAAATCATAAAATGAATTATCCATATATTCAGGATAAATATTCTTAAATTCCTTACTTAATTTTTTTACTTTACCAAATAAAGCTGCATAAATCATTATTTCATCTAAAGTATCATAATCTAAATCCTTATTATTTGCACTAGTATAATCATTTATATGGTTTTCGAATTTACAAATATTTGCTGCTAAATCCTCTCCTTTTGAAGTATAGTTAGTCTTAATATATTTTGAAAAAGTTTTTACTTCCCTTGTTTTTTCTAAATATCCTAATTCTATTAACTTCTCTTTAGAATTGTCACTAACATCATCTAATAAATCAAATAAATCTTCATGATTTTTTTGAATCCATTTAGTAAAATCATTTGATTCAAACATATCACTATCATCTACTACCTGTAATAAAAATCCAAAAATAGTATTTTCAAAATAATCTGTAGAAGAATATTCTCTGTCTAGTACTTTAAAAGCCTTTATTTTGTTTTTATCATTCTTTATACCTTCAATTTTCTTTGTTTGTATCCACTTTAGAAAATATGCTGCAAGATAATTTGAAAGATAATTTTCATAATTATCCCTTATAATAATGAATAAATCTTCTAAATTTCCTTTGTAGGGGATTTGACTAGAATATTGCCCTTTATATTGGGATTTTTTTATTTTCAAATTATTTACATTGATGCCTAAATATTTGTCAGATTTAACCCTTTTAGCTTGCCAACCTAACCCAGCTACAAGTAAAGCAATAGCAGTTAAAGCCACTCCTGCGATAAATTTAGGATTTACTTTGTTTTTTACAATTTTAGCTGAGCCTTCACCTTTCCCATCGTTATCTATTGAATAAGAAGTATTTTTAAAAGCTTCTTCTTTTACCTCCATAAAATCCTTATCTATCTTATTAGCTATAGTAAAAATATTTTTATCGAATTTTATTAATACCGTAACATAATGGTCAAACTCCAAAGCTTCTAAAGATGAAAAAACAGCCTTACCATCTTTTACTGATTTTTTACCCATATGGCCCAGTGACCAAGATGAAATGTCATCACTTGTAAAATTATAATCTCCTTTACCTATTGTTATATTAAATTCCTTTGGAGATTCACTTAATTCATTGTTTATAAATTTCCAATATAAAACTTGTGCATCCTTTAATTGTTTAACTAAATTTGTTACGGTATATTTTACTTCAAACCTATTGTTCCCATATTCTGTTATACCATAGCAAAGTTCATATCCATCGGACTTCTCAACTATTCCATACTTTCCTGCCTTTTCTTCAAAAGTCCCATTAATATTCCATTCTTCAACAAACTCCATAGGTTTGCCATTATGGCTAACAGTAAAATCCTTAATTATCGAATTACCCAAATCACCTATTATTATATAATGTTCTGTATTTTTATCATCGTTATAATCCCAGTTACTTGTAATAATCCCATCTCCATTATCCAATAAATCAACATCTATAAACACTGAATTTAATTCTGCTGCAAATGATATATTTGGAGTTAAAATCAAAATACAAATAGTTAATAATAATTTAATATATTTCTTTTTCATATACCTTCCTTTTTTAAATCAATTATTTTATTACTACTAAAATTTTCCCAAATCGTTTTTAATAAGCTTTCTTGTATCTCTCATATCTACTCTATATTTAGGTGCATAATTCAATAGTATCTGCAAGGATTTTTCATTATCACTATAACTTTCATATAGTTTTATTAAACCTGTAGAAAATTCGCTTAACCATAGTAGTGTTTTTAGGTTATAACTAGAATTATTAAAATAATCAGGATTTATTTTTTCTACTTCCTCACTAAAGTATTTACTTATTCCATATATAGAAGAATAACAAATCATATTATCTATTTCTACAGGAATATCGGGTTTACTAATACAATATTTAGAAAACTTTTTTATATAATTTTTATATTGGAAAACTTTCTCTGTTAATTCATTTCCTTTTTCTGTTAGGGAATATATAAACTTATCCTTTATAAATTTATTTTTTTTACTTATTTTTATATAATCCGACTCAACTAATTTTAAAAAAGAATTATCTTTCATATTAATTATATATTTTTGAAATCTCTTAGGATTAATTTTAAACCACTTTGTTAACCCATAAGAATTAAAATAATTATTATTTTTTGAAAGTTCTAAAAATATATTAAAAAACTCCCTTTCAAAACCTCCTATTTTTCCTATCTTCTTATTAAGTATTTCAAAATCTACCCTTTTATTATGAATAGAAATATTGGGATTATAATTTATTTTAATCCTTTTTTCTAAAACCCATTTTAAAAAATAATAATTTATATAATTTTTTATACTATATAAATTATTTTCTCTAAAAATTATATATAAATCTTCAATATTTTCCTTATAGGGAAATTCTTCATATATACCATAATAGTTTTTTCTTACCCTTAACTTATTTTCCAGTTCCATTTATAACCTCTAAAAAATTTAAGCAAATTCATTTTTTATACTTCTTAAAAATAGATTTTCAATTTCTTCTTTAGCATCTCTCTTATTAAAACATACATTATAAACAGCTTCTGTTATTGGTAAATCAACCTTATATTCCTCTTTTAACTTCATCATAGCCTTAGAGGTATAATAACCTTCAGCTAATTTTTCAAACTTTTCTCCCTTTACTAAACTCTCTCCAAATTTTCTATTATTTGAAAATTGCGAGAAAACTGTAGCTTCATAATCACCTAAATGGCAAAGGCCATATGCTGAAAATGGATTTCCACCCATTTTTTCTATTAAACGAGAAACTTCTCTAGTTCCTCTACTCATTAAAGCGCCTTTTAATGAAGTTAACCCTAAACCATCTAAAGCTCCGGCAGCAATACCGATTACATTTTTAGCCGCAGCACCTATTTCATTTCCTAATAAATCATTTCCGTAATAAAACCTAATTAAAGGACTGCTAAACTTTTCAACTAAAAACTTTTTACAAGCTTCGTTTTTAGAATCAATTACCATACAATTTGGTACTCCCTTATAGAACTCCTGAACATGACCAGGACCTAACCAAACTGCAATTCTATTAGAATAATCTACATTGGCTTCAGCAATTTCACTTAATCTTTCAGTTGACTCTATTTCTATTCCCTTCATACAAAGAACAAATATTTTATCTTTTAAGTCATATTCTTTTAGTTCTTCAAGGACATTTCTAAAAACTTGAGCTCCAACTGAAATAACTATAATTTCAGAATCCTTAGTAACTGATAAATCACTTGAAAGTTCAATGCTTTCAGGTAATTCTATCATTCCATTTGTTCTTGTATTTTTAAACTGCTGAAATTTCTTAGAACTTTCCCTACCATATAAAATCACATTATTTCCTATTTTATTTAAATACCAGGCTATAAAAGATCCCCATCTTCCACAACCTATTACAGTTATCTTCATTGCTCCTCCTAATTTTATATATGTAAGTATATTATAACAAAAAAAGGAACCAATAAATTGATTCCTTCCCTTTTAACCGAATATTAAATTTATGATTAATAGCATTATAAAACCTACAGCCCAAGCTATTGTTGATGTTACAGACCAAATTTTTATTTGTTCTTTTGCATCTACAATTCCTAAGGATCTGTTTACAACCCAGAAGAAACTATCGTTAAAGTGACTAAAGAACAAGGAGCCTATACAAGCGGATAATGTAGCAAAAACCGGATCAACATTTAAAGACACCATAATCGGAGCTGTTATAGATGCTGCTGTTAACATTGCAACTGTTCCACTACCTTGAATGAATCTCATTAAAGTAGCTATTAAAAAAGGTAAAAATATTGGAGGAATTGGAGAATTTGCTATAAATCCTGCTATATATTCACCAACACCACTGTCTCTTAAAACTTGACCTAAGGCTCCCCCACCACCAGTTACTAATATAATAATTCCGGCAGATTGTATACCTTTTTCCATGTCGCTAATTACAAAACTTCTATCTAATCCCTTAGTTAAAGTCAATATTGCAATAACTAATCCAATACCTACTGCTACAATTGGAGTTCCAAAAAATACTAAAATTCCACCTATTGTACCCTCAATTTTCATTGCTGTTGACACAGTATTTAAAAGTATTAATATAATTGGTACAACAATTGGAGCAAAGGAAGTAAATACTCCTGGAAGACCTTCTTCTGAATATTCTATAGGTTTTTTCTCTAATTCTTCCCTATTTTCAGGTCTTATCCACTCTTGAGCATCGTCACCCGGTAACTGATAAATTTGTTTTCCCATATATTTAGCATATATTAATGATGAAATCATCATTGGTATTGCAACAACTATCCCCCATAATATAACACTTCCTACATTTGCACCAAATATACCTGCCGCACCAACTGGACCTGGAGTAGGCGGTACTAAACTATGAGTTATAACAAGTCCTGAAGCAAGTGCTATTCCCAATGATATTACAGATTTTTTTGTTTGTTTTGACAAAGCTTTCGCTAATGGTGAGAGAATAACAAAACCTGAATCACAGAAAATAGGTATTGAAACTAAAAATCCTGTTACAGATAAAGCTGCTTCTTCTCTACCTTTGCCGAATAATTTTATAAAAGTATAAGCCATTCTTGTAGCCGCACCACTGGTTTCAAAAATTTGGCCCATCATTACTCCAAAGCCAATAATTATACCAATACTACCTAATGTACTTCCAAATCCATTTGTTATTGCCGTCAAAACATCATTTTGAGGCATTCCTCCAACTACACCTATAAAAATCGAAGCCAATATTAAAGCTAAAAATGTATGAATCTTTGTCTTTAATATTAAAAATACTAATAATATAATTCCTATTATTAATGCTGCAACCATTCTTTCCATAATTTATTCCTCCTAGCTATTAAAATAAGGAGCATATTTTGCAGCAAGTTTTACCGCTTCTATCATACTTACAGCTGAAGCTATGTTTTTCCCTGCTATATCATACGCTGTTCCATGATCTACACTAGTTCTTAAAAAAGGCATAGAATTAGTAATAGAAATTGTTTTTTCAAAATTATATGTTTTTGTAGCAATATGTCCTTGATCATGATAAAGACTTAAAACACATGCATATTGACCTTGTAACGCTTGATGAAATACAGAATCAGCTCCTATCGGTCCTACAACATCATAACCTTCCTTTTGTGCCTGTTCTATTGCCGGTGTTATTTCTTCAACTTCCTCCATTCCAAAAAGTCCATGTTCTCCAGAGTGAGGGTTTAATCCTGCTACTGCCATTTTTCCTTTAACACCAAGTTTGTTTAAAGCCTCTGTGCATCTTCTAATATATTCCAGTACTCTATCATATTTAACAACATCTATTGCATCTCTTAAAGAAAGATGTCTTGACAAAAAGAACACTCTTAAATTTTCAACTTCAAACATAGTTAATGGATCATGAACTCCTGAAATATCTTCTAACATTTCTGTATGACCTATATATGGTATGTTGGCAGCTCTTAAGGATTCTTTATTAATAGGAGTTGTAGCTATTGCATCAACCTCTTTTGCCATTGCTAATTCTCCAACTACTTTAATATATTGATAAGATGCATTACCACAAGTAGCATTTACTTTCCCAAATTCAAAATCTTCTTTAATTAAGCCTAAATCTATTAAATCAATAGTACCCTTTTCAAACTTCGCTTCAGAAACTTTCTCTATTATATTAATATTCATATTAATTCCAGTTACTTCTATTGCTTTTTCTACTACATATTTATCACCTACTAGAATTAAATTACAATTATTAATTGTTTCATCATCATTAAATGTTTTTATTGTTATTTCAGGTCCTATTCCAGCTGGATCTCCTAAAGGTATTCCTATAATTGGTTTCATATTTACTCCTCCTTATTCTTCTCCTAAAGTATTTTTTAATTTTTCTAAACATAATTTCATTGCATTTTTATCTCCAACCATTCCACCTTTGCTTATAATTCTTAAATTGGGAATTTCCCCACCAATTAATCTACCATAAGCAGCTAATGGAATAATTTCTTCCCTTATTTCAACCATATTTGAATTAAGTTCCTTTATTAATTCAACTGTTACATCTCCACCACTTGAAAATACACCTGCAAAAGAAAAATCTTTTACTAATAATTTTGCAGCTATTTCACCTAAACCATGAGAAATCATAATTGAAATATCATCTATAGGCATATTGGTTTCTTTTGAAATTTCAGTTAAATCCAATCTTTTATCACTTGGCTGATAGGGTGTAGTTGTAATAAGTAAAAAATCCTCTTCTTGTAAAAATTTTTCCCCTTCTTTTACAGCCCTATTTATTTCAGATTTATAAGTGTCAATTCCAACTAATTTTAAAGGGTCTATTTTTAAAATATTAATTGGATAACTAAATATTAATTCTTTTATTTGTTCTATAGTAATATCTGTTACTGAGCCTACAACCATTAAAACCTTACTGAATATTTCTTCTTTTTCTAAATATATCTCTGCTAATTTACAAGTAAATGGTCCTGGATCAACGGAAATAAATTTTATTTTACTATTAATAACTGCCTTAGCAATTATTTCTAAATGTTTGTCTGTAAATCCATCAAACAATAATAATTTTGTATTATTGTTATATTTTTCTAAAATAATCTTTTCTAAATAATCAGAGCCCTTTTCAATATCTTCTAAATAAATGCTGTCTATTTTACGATTAAATTGTTTCTTAAAAAGTGTTTCTACATTAGATGAATCAACAGGCGTCTTAGTGTCCTTGCCGGCATCGGTATTTATTAATAAAGACCCGTTTACCACCATAGTACCATTTAAAACAACTCTATCTGTTGATGGATATATAGGAACACATACTGCCATATATTCATCATCTAAAGAATCTAACATAGCTATAGTTTCTATTCCGATATTTCCTCTTAAAGTTGAATCTATTCTTTTACTAAAAAAAACTACATCATTATTTTTAAACTTAGACATGGCTTTTTTTACAATATCGTATGCTTCTTTTTTAAACATAGCTCTTGAATCAGTAGAAATTGCTATAGCTTGAATATTTTCATTTTCTTTATAATTATCTACCGATAAAACGCTTGCACTACTAATGCCTATTTTTTTCATAAGTGAACAATTTGCATTAGCCCCTGTTAAATCATCTGCTATCATTACGTATTCGGGCATAGTAACTCCTTTATGCTATTATTACCTTAATTCTATTTTCTAAAAAATATTTATTATTTTCATAATTTATATTTTTTTCAGTTATTAATACATTAAATTCTTTCATATCAGCTATGAAATATAGACTATTTTTATTAAATTTAGAACTATCTGCAAGAAGAATTTTTTCATTAGAATTTTGTAAAACAATTTTTTTATATTCAACCTTCCCCATAGTTGGAGTATATAATCTATAGTTACTGTCTATATATGAAATTCCTAAAAAACATTTATCAAAATGCAACATTTCTATATTATTTTTTGCAATATAGCCTTGAGTGCTATAGGTTGCCTTAGAAACGTTTCCCCCAATAAAAATCATATTTATATCTTCTCTATTCATCATATAAAATGCGATACTTATATCATTTGTTACGACAGTTAAGTTTTTATATTCTTTTTCTAAAATACTTTCCATTAACATAAATGTTGTTGTTCCAGCATCTAAAAAAACTATATCCCCATCTTCAATAAGTTTATTTCCTTCAATAGCTATTCTTCTTTTTGCCCTTACATTTTCAATTTTCTTTCTCTCATATTTAGTTTCAATATAAGCAGGGTTTCTAGGATAAGCCCCTCCCTTTTCTCTTTTTACTAAATTCAATTCTTCTAAGGAGTTTAAATCTCTCCTTATAGTCATAGCGCTAACTGAAAAAACTTCTGCTAATTTAGTAACAGTTGTAAAACCATTACTGTCTAAATATTTTTTAACCTCATTAATTCTTTTGTTTGTTTTCATAAGATGATCACCTTTGTAACAAATTGTATAAATAATTTTTATAAATGTCAATGGTCTTTTATTCATTTTTTAGCCAATAATACACATTTGTTATATAGTATAACGAATAATTATTCATAATATCTTATGTGTTATTTAAAATTATTTTTTTAAAAAGTTTACTAAACATTAATTGTTTGTTTTTTTGTTCGAATTATATTTTTTTATAATAATTTACTTTTAAAATTAAATTTAAAACATTTTAACAAAAACCTTTATACAGTTTTATTAAATTATATTAATAATATTTCTTTTTTAAATATTTTGTAATAATAGTATATTTCTAAATAAAATATTAATTAAAGAACAAAAAAAGTTGAAAGAACACTCTCTCAACTTTTCATATATTAATTAAAACTATATATTTTAAACAGAAATAATCTACAATTAGTATATTGCAATTGGTCCATAGGGACCTTCTATTATTTCTATTTTTGTTTCAAATACTTCTGTTAGAAGTTCCGGTTTCATAACCTCGTCTATTGTACCAAAAGCTACTATTTTACCATTTTTCATTGCACAAATTCTATCGGAATACTTTGTAGCAAAATTTATATCATGCATAACCGTTAATATTGTTCTTCCAAATTCATTAGCTGCGTATCTTAAATGTTCCATCATTTGAACAGAACGAGCTACATCAAGATTATTTAAAGGTTCATCTAAAAGAACATATTCAGTTTCTTGACATAAAACCATAGCTACATAAGCTCTTTGTCTTTGACCTCCTGAAAGCTCATCTAAATACCTATTTTCTAACTCCGTTAAGTGTAAAAAATCTATATATTTAGAAATAATAGCTTCATCTTCTTCTGTTAATCTTCCCTTTGAATAGGGAAAACGTCCAAATCCAACTAGTTGTCTAACAGTGAGTCTTGTAACAAAATGATTCTCTTGACGCAAAATAGTTAAAACTTTTGCCAAATCCTCTGATTTAACCTTAGAAACATCCATATTCGCCACTTCTATTTGACCTTCATCTATATTTAACAATCTTCCAATCATTAAAAGTGTTGTAGACTTTCCTGCACCGTTTGGTCCGATTAAAGAAGTAATACCAGCTTTTGGTATTTTAATATTTAATGGACCTATATTAACTTCACTACTATAGTTCTTTTTTGCATTATTAATTTTTATCATAAAGTTCCCTTTCTTAGCATTACAATTAAAAAAGTAATTCCACCAAACATTTCTATAATAATAGAAACTACTCCTTGTGCATTAAATACATGGTACATAAAAAAGTATGCACCTGTAATAATTAAAAATCCTATAACAAGAGCCATTGGAAAAATATACCTATGATCATATGTCGGTGCCACTTGATAGGTCATTGTTGCAACTAAAAAGCCATAGAAGGTAAGAGGTCCTACTAACGCTGTTGAAATTGACATTAATATTGAAACTAAAACAAGTGTATAAATAACTCCGGATTTATGATTTACTCCTAAAGTAGTGCTAGCATTTTTACCAAGGGACAGAACATTTAATTTTTTTGAGTAGGCAAATAAAAGAACTGCAACAATTAAAACTATTGGAATTGCTATTGGAAAATACTTTGGATCTGCATTGTTAACAGAACCAAATAACCTTGCCTGTAAAACATCAAATTCCGATGGAGCAAGAAGCCTACGCATAAAAGATGAAACAGATTTTAATCCTGTCCCAATAATAACTCCTATTAAAAGCATAAGTTGTAAATTTCCATATTTTCCGGAAAGTAACCAGCCATAAAGAATTAAGCACATAATAACCATAACAACTATTTGAAATAAGAAAAATCCTATACCCTTTGAGTTAATAAAAATAGTTAAACCACCAAAAAACATAGTTGCTGTGTGTATTGTTGAATATAATGCTTCAAACCCCAACAAAGATGGGGTAATAATCTTATTATTTGTACTGGATTGAAAAGCAACAGTAGAAAGACTTTGGCTTATAGCAGCAATAAGCATTGCAACTAAAGCTACTACCCTTCTTTTAACTACCGGTATAAATGATGGTGAATTTACAGGAACCGGATTGTTATAGACTAAAAGTCCATAGGAAAATACCACTCCCAATATTAATAATGTTATTAACAAAAACCAATATCTTCTTTCATCTTTTTTAGAGCGAAAGGCCTTAGCCGATCTATTTTCATTATGAGAATTTAAATTCAATTTTACACTTTTTCCTTTTTTATATGTTGTTTCGCTCATTTTGCCCTCCGTTGTTGTAGTAACATAATAATGAAAACAATAGCTCCTAAAGTACCAAGCATTAGGGATACAGGAACTTCAAATGGCATAATAATCGTTCTTGAAATAATATCACAAAGTGTAATAATTCCCATACCTAATACACAAACCCACGGTAAATTACTTCTAAGGTCATCCCCTCTATACATAGAAACAATATTAGGAACAATTAATCCTAAAAACGGTAAGTTCCCTATTACTGCCGCAACAATACCCACAATTAAAGAAATTATGCCAGTGCCAAGAATAACAATCTTATTATAATTAGCCCCAAGACTAGTTGCTATATCCTCACCTAGACCTGCCAAGGTCAATCTATCTGCATAAAAGAAAATTAAAATCGTAGCAATAACAATAAACCACAAATATTCATATCTTCCGATTTGTACAGGAGCAAAGGATCCAACAAACCAGGTTTCAATATTTTGTGTCATTTGAAAAACCAAACCTATAAAAGTAGAGATTGCAGAAATTACAGCTCCTAACATCATACCTATAATAGGTACAATTAAAGATGAACGAAGCTTAACCTTTCTTAAAAATAAAAAGAAAATCATAGTTCCTATAAAAGAAAAAATAATTGCACCTGTCATTCTTAACACTAAAGATGGTGCAGGAAAAATCAAATATACGAAGATTAGGCCTAAACCTGCCCATTCTATTGTTCCTGTTGTAGTAGGTTCTACAAGTCTATTCTGTGTAATAAGTTGGGTGACAAGACCGGAAATAGACATTGCCGCACCTGTTAACATCAATGCAGCTGTTCTGGGAACTCTTGTTATAAAAAACATATCCATTCCATCTTCCTGTCCTTGTAAATCATAGACACCTGTAAACAAAGATATTATTCCTAATATAAAAACAAGAATTATGGCCAATATAAAAGATTTTGTCCATAATTTGTTTTTATTATTATTTAGAGGCTGAGTTCTCTCAGCCCCAGTTGTCATTTTCATTCTTCTTCCATACTCCTTCATATTACTTCTTTAAAGAATTTGACATATTTTCAAATAATTCTATATAAGTTTGTATTGATTCATTTGTATAAGTATCTTGTGGTGCATATAATATTTTACCTTCAGAAACAGCTTTAGTATTTTTAAGAGCTGGTGAATTATCTATTACATCTTGAGCAGGAACTGAATCTTCTGATGAAGAAGTTGCTGCATCACGGTCAAGAACAAAAATCCAATCAGGATTACTTTCTGCTATAGCCTCAACAGAAATATCATCTCCTTTATGATCGGAACTAGAACCATCAATTTCTAAAGCAGATTTCCATCCAAAAATTTCATACATAGGTCCCCAAACACGTCCTGATGTTGGAGCTGAAAAACCAATTTCCCCACCTGAAACTACAACACTCATAATTGTATCTGTTCCATTATATGCATTTTTAGCATCTTCTATAGCTTTATCAAAATCGGCTACTAATTTTTCCGCCTCTTCATTTTTTTCAAATATTTTTCCTAATGATTTCGTAGCATTCTCAAGTCCATTTACTAAACTTTCTCCTGCTGCTCCATTTTCACCGGAAACATCAAAGCCAAGATCAATAACAACAGCGTCTGGAACTAAGGCTTTTATTTCTTCATAAAAACTGCTAAATCTTTGTCCTACAATTACTAGTTCAGGATTAACAGCTGCAATAATTTCAAGATTCGGTTCCCTGTGGTCTCCAATATTTTGTACCTTCTCATCGTTAACATATGATAATTCCTTTGGCATAACTTCTTTTGGCGCTGCAGCTAATTCAATATTCCAATTTGCTAATGTTTCAAAAGTTCTATTATCTAAAGAAACAACATTTTTTGGATTTACAGGCACCTCTACAGTACCGTGAATATCTTCTATTTCAACTGTCGAAGTATTTTTATTTTCAACTACTTCAGTAGTATTTTCAGCAGTTTCAACTTTTCCTGCATTTTCATTTGATGAACCACATCCTGTGACAATAACCATTAAAGCTATCATTAAAACAGATAATTTAAAAATTTTTTTATTTCCCATATATATTCTCCTTAATATTTATTAATAAATAATTATACTTTAAATGTAAATTCAACTATTTAATTTCTATAACAATTAAATAATATAAAAATAACCTATATTTAATTAATCCTCCTCCTTATTCTGTTTTAAAACAGAAATAAAATAATCAAATTTAAAATATTATTGATAACTAATATCAACAATGCTTATAATTATATATTCCAATTTAATATTTTTCAACTAAATTGATAAACATTTTCAAATAATAGTCAATAATTTATATCTTATATAGTTTTCTTATTATTTTTTCTGATATTTTATATATTTTATATTATTATGATTTTTTATAAAAAGTTATAATATATGAATTAAAATCCGGTATTAATCTTAAAATATTTTTTTAACTCGGTTTATTATGTAGACTATAAAATATAATTTGAAATATTTTACCCAATAAAAAACCACAGACTTAAATATCACTTTAAGACTATGGTTAAATCTATTATTTTTCTAGACGTATTGTTTCTATAATATTTTTATTTTTAATTTTCGACAGGGAATACTGCATTGTAATCCAAGTTATTGCAAATACTACAACTATACTTATAAGTATCATTAACCAAGGTAGTTTGTAGGGAATTGGAAATGCAGTTCTAATGGATTTACTAATTAAATAGGTGAATAATATTCCTACAGGTAGTCCAATAGCTAAGGATTTATAGGAGTACATAATACTTTCTAAATTTAACATCCGTTTTAATCCTTCTGGAGTCATACCTACACTTTGTAGAACAGCAAACTCCTTAGAACGTACCCTTACATTAGTAGCCATTGTGCTAATTATATTAGTAAGTCCTATTAAGGCCAGTAAGGCTATAAAACTATATAAAAAAACTGTTGCTAGAACAATAGGTATATTCATTACTTTCATAAAATCATCAGTTTTATAAACACTGGTTCTATATCCTAATTCTCCATATTCATAAACATAGGTTTCAGGAAAGACTTCATTCATAACTCCATTGGCATAATCTATAAATCCATCAATATCCTTCGGAGTAGAAAACCAATTATACCCTCTCATTTCTCCTTGTGGTACTACTAATCGCACTATATTTGTATTTGGTACAAATAACTCCCTTGGTATTTCCTCTCTATTTAACTCACCGTGGACTTTAATTTCTTTTATTGAGCCATTTCCTTCTATAAGCTTAAAATTCTTATCTTTAATTTCAAAAGGCTTAATGGAAGCCTGCTTTCCATTATCATTATAGTCATAATAGTTTAAAAGTATATTTGAACCAATGGAAACTCCAGCTTTTTCACATAATTTCTCATAATTTTCCTTATCTACTGTTATAAGTTCCGCTGATAATTCATTATCTGTAATTTCAGATTCTTTTAATACTTCTTTTATAATAGGCCTTAAATTTCCCTTTGGAACAAGGGCATTATAGGTTTCCATATCACCTCCATAAGCAAATATTCTCGTATTATTATATTCTCTTAGTTTTTCTGTAATTTCATCTCCTAGCTCACTATTAATCGGTTCTACTATATTAGCACCTTCTTCTCCGGTTTTTTCACTAATATAGTTATCTACCATAGATGTATAATCAACTATAACTGCAGCATCATTATCCAATGACATCATTTTCATTAAGCTATTAACTTGATTACTTAAAAAACCAAGGTTAATAAATAAAATAACTCCAACTGTTAAAGAAATTACTGTAGAGCGAAGATTTCTTTTACTTCGCTTCATATTCTTAGCCGCAAGAACTCCTTCAAATCCAAATATTTTTCCAATAAGAGGATTGGTTTTCACCATCTTCCTTTCAAGTTTAACCTCTCCTTTTCCCCTTATACTGTCTATAGCATAGGATTTTGCAGCTTTCCGTGCTGGCAGCCAAGCTGATAGTAGTATGGTAGAAAAGGAAATCACTGTAGCAATGACTAAAGCCTGCCATGATATTATAAAATCAAAAACTATAATAAGCTTATGCATCATAATATGTGCCAAACTATTTAATTCACCTAGAAAATGGTTTGCTACTTGAACTCCAAGAAAGGCTAAAAATAATCCAAATAATATTCCTAATGGAATTGAAACCAAGGATATAAAGATACTCTCAGACATAACTGTAGAAACAATTTGTTTTTTTGTTGCTCCAACACTTTTTAATATTCCAAATTGAGTGGTTCTCTCTCCTGCACTTACTCTAAAGGCATTGGAGATTACAGCTACGGACATGGCCACAATTATTATACTTAAAATTCCAACCGGTATAGCTACAGTAGCCATAATTTTAAAATTATTTGTAGCCTTGTTTGCATCTAAAAAGTCCTTAATTAAAGCATAACCACTGGCTCCAAAACTACAAACTGCTGTAATTAAAGCAGTTGAAAGAATAACTCCCACCATTGTCCAAAAAGTTCTTAAACGATTTACCTTTAACTGACTGTAGGCTAGTTTTGCTGTTATTTTCACTGTTTAATCACCTCGTCCCTAAGGATTTTACCGTCCTCTATTGTAATTATCCTATCGGCTTGTAAGGCAATTTTTTCATCATGGGTAATTAAGAGTAAGGTTTGATTATACCTATTATTGGCGAATTTTAAAAGTTCTACAATTTCACGACTTGATTTACTGTCAAGATTTCCTGTCGGCTCATCTGCTAAAATTACTGCGGGGTCGTTAATAAGCGCTCTTCCAATAGAAGCTCTTTGTTGTTGACCTCCTGACAATTCACCTGGTAAATGCTTGGAACGGTTTGTTAAACCTATGGTTTCTAAAACCGATTTTAATTTAGCTTCATCAGGTTTTCTATTATCGAGAAGTCTTGGTAACATAATATTTTCTTCAGCTGTTAATGTAGGAATTAAATTATAAAACTGGTAAATTATCCCTATATTTCTCCTACGAAATATTGCCAGTTCACTTTCTGTAGATTTATATATATCATTACCATCAACAAGTACTTTTCCCGATGTTGGACGGTCCACCCCTCCAATTAAATGCATTAATGTTGATTTTCCTGAACCCGAAGCTCCTATTATAGCTACAAATTCTCCTTTTCTTACATTAAAACTAACATTATCCAATGCAGTAACAATATTGTCACCTTTTCCGTATATTTTAGTTAGTCCTTCGACTTGTAATATTGTCATTTTCTTCCTCCTTTTATTTCTAAAGCTATTTTAACAAGCCTAAATGACTATAAAGTGACTCCTTTTATTTGAAAATGACAATTTAGTCACTTAAAGAATTTTAAGGTAAATGTAGCCCCCTTACCTTTTCCTCCACCATCAACATCTATATCGCCATTTTGTCCTCTTATAATAGCAAGGGCAAGGGGTAGTCCAATTCCGTAACTTTTTTCACTTACTGTTCCTTCAAATCGTTTAAATAAATTTGCTATTTCAAGGTTTGTTATCCCATTTCCACTATCACTAACAGAAATCCAAGTAGCTATGGGATTTTCTCCAAACTCTATTACAATATTTTTTCCAGCAGGAGAATATTCAGAAGCATTTTTAATAATATTAGTTAAAGCCTCAGCAGTCCATTTCCTATCACAAGTTAAAGTGATATCCCCTAAAATTTCAACATTTTGATTTTTCAAATCCAGTAAAATTTCAAGAGGCTCTAAAGATAATCCAATTAATTTCCTTCCCTTTATTTTTTCTCTTGAAAACTCAACAGCTCCCGCATCCAGCTTGGCCATTTTTAGAAGTACAGAAACAAGCCACTCCATTTGAGCAAGTCCTATTTTTATATTTGATATAAACTCCAACTGTTTATCCTTTGGTGCATTTTCAAGTAAATCTGCCATAACCATCATAGAAGTAAGAGGTGTTTTTAACTGATGGGAAATATTTGCTAAAGTTTCTGACATTAAATCTCTCTCGTTATGAAAAGAGTTCACTTCCTCATTTTTTAAAGTAGCAAGAGTATAAATATCATTTTTAAGAATTCCAAAAGGCCCTTCTTTATTATCGCGAATATCAATCATATTTCCGTCTATAATCCTTCTTATATTCTTAGATAGGTTTAGAATTTCTTTCTTGCTAATCCACACGATAGCCAATCCCCCTTACTGTTTCAATTCTTATATCATCTCCAAGTTTTTCTCGTAGACGTTTTATATATACTGTTAAAGTATTGTCCTCTACAAAATTACCTGTTGAATCCCAAATATTTTCTATTATTTGATTACGCGTAAGCATTTGTCCCTTATTTAATGCAAAAACTAATAATAATCTATACTCTAATGCTGTAAGCTCTATTAATTTTTCACCTTTGAAAACTTTCCCAGCAGATGTATCAATTGTTACATTATCTATATATAAATAAGGAGATTGTTTTTTATAACCCTTGTGTATACTTAAAGTTCGTTTTACCCTAGCTAGTAATTCCCTTAAACGAAATGGCTTAGTTACATAATCATCGGCACCACTTTCAAAAGCACGAACAATATTTCCTTCATCATCAACTACTGTTAAAAAAATTATGGCAGTATTTTCCAAATTCTCTCTTACATCAAAACCACTTCCATCAGGTAATTGCATATCTAGTATTGCCAAGTCAAATTTATCCTTTTCTATTGTGTCTCTAGCTTCTTTTACGGATTTACAGTGTAGAATCCTATAGCCTTCTTGTTCAAAAGCATATACCAATCCAGAAGCTATCAAACTATCATCTTCAACTAACAAAATCTTTTCCAAAAAAATTCTTCCTCTCTATATTCTTATTATTTTTTAAGACAAATTTACCAAATTAATCTCATTATACATTATTACCAATATTATTTTATTAAAATATGAAATGCCATGAATAAATTATTCATGACATTAATTTTTTTAAGACTATTTTCTTATAATTCTAATATGTAAGCCACTTTAATTTTTTTATAAAACTATATATTATTAATTAACTCTGCTGTTTTTTCAATATTTTTATCCTGCATTCCAATTTCTCTAGCTTCCAGTTTTTCCGCCATTTTCACTATTTGTTTATCTATAAATCCCATACCCTCTAATTGAATTTCACCACCAAAATTAATTCTATCCCTAACATGAGATAGTAATTCATTAGAAAAGTTTCCAACTAAAAACTCATCTAATTTATTAGGTGTTGTACAACATAAAAATAGTATAACTTTCTTTTTTAACAATAATTTTAAATATTTTTTACAAAAGTTTCTAACTTCTTTTAAAGCCTTTCCCATATATATTGGACTTCCAATTATAACTGTATCGTAAGTACCTAAATCCACTAATTTATCTTTCTTAAGATTTATAATTTCAACATTATAATCTATCCTATTCTCTAAATATTTTACACATTTTTCCGTACACCCGTATTTACTTGAATATACTATTAAAACATTCATTTTTTTTCAACCTCCCTAGAGGAATTTATTAAAGCATTTTCTATTGCCTTTAAAATACTATTGCTACTATAGGTAGCAGAAGAAACAGCATCTACCTTTAATGATTGATTTTTAATTATATCAGCTATTATAGACTCCGCTTTTTTTCCTAAACCATTATCGTGTTGAAGAATTTCTATTTCCCTTATTTCTCCGTTTAAAACACTAACAGCTAATTTTACCTTAATAAGACTATTGTTTACATATCCAATGTACTCTCCATCTTCTACAGACTTAATTTCTATATCTTCTATAGGATAAATAATAGGTAATGATGATTTCCCTAATTTAAAAATTAAAATCCCACAAATACAAACTATTAAGGCAATAGAAAATATTATAAATTTTAATTTTCTTTTCACTCTAATCTCTTTCCCTGTATAATAGTCCATCAAGTAATAATCTTGAATATTTATCTACTAAATTATCCCAATTATCATCTTCATATAGTCGATTTTCTATGGCATTCATAGAAAATCCTATTAAGGATGAAATAATCATAAGTGGCATAAATTCTTCAATTTTTGAAAAGACTTTTTCTTCTTGACCTTTTACCAATAAATTTCCAAGCATATCAATTCCGGTTATTTCTTGATCTTCCCTTTCATTTCTTGGCCCTAACATTGCACTAGTTCCACTTCTAATAACTGCCCTTCCCATTTCCGGATTATCTGTAATGCTATAAATAAACTCTTTAAAGGAAAGTTCTATTTGTTTTTCTATTGATAGATTTTTATTATTCTCCAGGACATTTTTTATATTCTTAACTATTTTTTCATAAATCCCTATTGAAATATCTTCAACTATTTCATTCTTATCCTTATAGTATAAATAAATTGTCGTTGCAGAATATTCTATTTTATCAGCTATTTTTCTCATGGATAGTTTATCGTAACCATCTTCTAGGATTATTTTTACACTAGCATTTAGTATAAGCTTACGCATTTTTTCTTTTTCATTTTCCCTACGTTTTTTACTAACCACTTAACCACCTCAACTTAACACCGTTATTTTACTTAACACTGTTAATATATTCCATTTATTATCTTTTGTCAACTTAATTACCAAATTAAAACATAAAAAAACTAGCCTTAGTCTTAAAACTTTGGCTAGTTTTTTTAATTTTACAATAATATTTAAATTTCTAGTTCAACTTTTACCCCTAAATGATCGGATATTTGCAATTCATCTTTAAAAACGACTTCATATTTTTTTACACCTACTTCTTCTGATAAAAATACAAAATCTATTCTTTTATTACTTGAATCGCCTTTCCAACCAGCAATTTCAGATTCAACTGTATATTCTCCAATTTTTTCCTTAGCTAAATTAAAAGAGTCATAGAAACCACTTTTTAATACTAAATCGTAGCCTTCATTTCTAATATTAGCATCATTATTAAAATCACCTGCTAATATAAATAAATCTGCCTTTATTTCATTTATAATTTCTCTTAATTTTTTCCATTCATATTGAAAGTTACCATCTTTCCACCAAGAAAAATGTAAAGTAAATGCCCAAATATCCTTATTCTTATATTGAATTTTTATTCCAGTTGCTTTTCTGGTTTCTATACTTTTATATTCTACTGAACTTGAAATGATTTTACTTTTTACTTCCAAAATAGGATTTAAAGATAATATTGCAATACCTTCATCATAAATATCATATCCAATATGGGTACTATCCCAAGTATAGTAATAATTTAAGCCTTTACTTTTCAATTCATCTTTTAATAGTAAACCGAAATTATTTTCTTTAAGTCTAGCTAATTCAACTATTTTTTTATCTTTTCTTTCTATTTTATTTGCAGAAATACTTTGATTAACCTCTTGAAGAAAAATAATATCATATTTTTCTTCAAGAATATTATCTACAAATATATTAAATTTTTCTTTTTGATTTTTTTCTAACCAACTATGGGTATTTAATGTTAAAATTTTCATATTATCTATTTAAATAGTCATTAATATCAGATTTTAAAATATCTGCTTTAGGACCATAAACAGCTTGAACTCCTGAATCTTTTTTTATTAGACCCATAGCTCCCTGTTTTTTCCATTCTTCTTCATTTCCTACTAAACTATCATCTTTAATTGAAACTCTTAGTCTTGTCATACAAGCATCAACATCTACAATATTATCTGATCCTCCTAGTAGTTCTACTATAGCTACTACTTGTGAATTTGCATCACCTTTTTCTTTAGTTTCTACTTCTTTATTTTCAGAATTATCATTATCATCGTAATTTCCAAGTCTTCCTGGAGTTGCTATTTTCAACTTTCTTATTAGGAAACTTGCTATAAAATAAGTTCCTACAAAGAAAACAATACATGCTATAACATAATTGATTAAATCTCCCGTTAAACCGGCCTTTATACTAATAGGAACCCTTGTAAGCAATTCTATAGAGCCGAAAGAATGGAGTCTTAAATTAATTATATCTGCTAAGCCAAAGGCTAATCCCTGAATTAA
This sequence comes from Miniphocaeibacter sp., assembly GCF_049276255.1. Classification (NCBI taxonomy): domain Bacteria; kingdom Bacillati; phylum Bacillota; class Tissierellia; order Tissierellales; family Peptoniphilaceae; genus Miniphocaeibacter; species Miniphocaeibacter sp. The sequence goes on along the minus strand of NZ_JBASWB010000079.1, from coordinate 24,472 downwards.
AGCATATGTTCCGTATAATATTGGAGAGGCAAACATAAACATAAATTCTAAAGGTTCTGTTACACCTGTTAAAAATACGGCAATTCCCGCCGAGAAAAACATTGACTTATATTTTTTTCGCTTGTCTAAATCCGTATTTTTATACATAGCTAGGGCTATTCCCATAAGAATTCCCATGGAACCTATCATTTGACCAACTTTAAACCTTGCTGGAGTTATTGAATTTAATAAATTAGTGTACTCTGTCATATTTCCAGCTGATTTTAAATTAACTAAGTCACTTGCCCAAGCTAACCATAAAGGATCTTGACCAAAAACTGCTGTTCCTGCCCCGGTTCCTGTTAAAATAGTATAGGTCCCTCCTAAGGCAGTATAGTTAATAGGAATTGTTAACATATGGTGTAAACCAAATGGCAATAATAATCTTTCTGCCATACCAAATACAAATGGAGCAAGTACTGGTGCCTTGTCACTTGATTCAGCTAACCAAACTCCAAAATAATTTATTCCTGTTTGGATAAATGGCCATACAACAGAAAGTAGTAAAGATATAATTACTGACCATAGAATTACAACAAAAGGCACAAATCTTTTTCCATTAAAAAAGGACAATGCTTCTGGTAATTTTCTAAAATTATAGTATTTGTTGTAGATATTAGCACCTAAAAATCCTGCTATAATACCTACGAAAACTCCCATATTAAGAGCTGGTGCTTCCAATACACTGGTAAAATATCCATCTACAAGTATTTCTTGACCAAATAAAGTATTGGTTACAGCTCCTTCTGTTACTAGCATTTCAGAAGTTACTCCAAATACCGCTCCAGTAATTCTATTAATTAAAATAAATGCTATAGCTGAAGCAAAGGCCCCTCCTGCTCTTTCTTTTGCCCAAGAACCTCCTATTGCAATGGCAAATAACAAATGTAAGTTACCTATAATTGCCCAACCTATATTTTCAACTACACCACCGGTAGTAACTAAAAAGTTTAGGTCCGGACTAATCATTGCAATAAGTTTCCCAATACTAATCATTAATCCTGCTGCAGGCATTACTGCAATTACAACCATTAATGATTTGCCGAATTTTTGCCAAAATTCAAATGATAAAAACTTTTTCATTTCCTTCTCCTTTTAAAATATTTATTAAAAAAGCTTATATTGCTTTATTAATCACATTTAAACAATAGTTATTATTTTAATTATAATAAGGACATCTATTTTTTATACATTGATTATTCTTCTCTTTAAATTTACATTTAATACTTTCATTTTCCATCTTTATTCCCATGTTATCTTCTACGAAATTTATAGCTGTTTCAATGGCTATAAAGGAATTTCTTTTACAACATCTTGGTCCACCTATTTCACTTACTTTTGTCAAGGCTTTTGATGTAGCTAAGTTTGATAATTTCCATGGATTATTTGTTAATGGAGTTGCTCCTGTAATAATACTAATAAATATACCTAAAGATATAGATGCACCACAAGCTCCCCAAAAACCACAAGTACCTCCTGGAACTTGACTTCCTCTTTTTTCCATTTCTTCAAGGGATTTTCTTAAATCAATATTCCCACCTGAATTCTTATAGGCTGTTAATAAGGCTGAACCTACTAAGACATGATGTTCCGGTCCATGCATATGGATAAAGGATTTACTCATAATTTCTTCAGTTATTTCTATTGGATTCTTACTATTTGAATTTATGCATATTTCCTTTATTAATGGAACACCTGAACCATGACATTTATCGCAAACAAAATGACCACTTTTACATTTTGCAGTACTTAATTCTTCCCTTCCGCATATATAACATTTCATGTTAATAGCTTCATTTAAATAAACCAAAGGTTCTTTACAAATTAAACATTCTTCAGATTTTGCCATTCTATCCTCCTTTAATAAATTCCTCTTATTTCTTTATATAACTTTATAGGATATTTAAAACTATAAAAGAATTCTTCTTAATATTATAAGTATCTCTCTATATTAATTATATCTAAATTCATTAAAAATAATGTGATATTAGTTACATTTTTATCAATTTAAATATAAATTATATGAAAATATATCATTTTCAAAACACAAAAAAAGCTCCAGTATAAACTGAAGCTTATAAACAATATTATCTTTTTGAGAATTGTGGACTTTTACGAGCTTTTTTGAATCCGTATTTTTTACGTTCAACTTTTCTAGGGTCTCTTGTTAAGAAACCTGCTCTTTTTAATGTTGGTCTTAATTCTGGATCAACTTCTAATAAAGCTCTTGCTACTCCATGACGAATAGCTCCTGCTTGTCCAGTGTATCCTCCACCCTTAACATTTACAAAAACATCATAACCACCTAAGTTTTCAGTTAAAACTAGTGGTTCTTTTGCTATAACTCTTAATGTATCAAAATCAAAATATTCATCAATTGGTCTTTTGTTTATAATAAATTGTCCATTTCCTGGAACTAATCTAACTCTAGCAACTGATGTCTTTCTTCTTCCAGTTCCTAAATATTGTACGTTAGCCATTTTATATCCCTCCTATTTCTTATATGTCTAGAACTTCTGGTTGTTGTGCTTCATGATTATGGTCTGGGCCAGCATAAACTTTTAATTTTTTATACATAGCTCTACCTAATTTATTATGTGGAAGCATACCCTTAACAGCAATTTCTATTGCTCTTTCTGGTTTTTTTGCCATTAACTCTTCATAAGAAATAGATTTTAAACCACCTGGATAACCAGTATGATGTCTATATTGTTTTTGACCTTCCTTATTTCCTGTTACTCTAACCTTATCAGCATTGATTACTATTACATAATCTCCTGTGTCTATATTTGGTGTAAATATAGGCTTGTTCTTTCCTCTTAAAACAGCTGCAATTTCACTTGCAAGTCTTCCAAGTACTTTGTCTGTAGCGTCAACTACATACCATTTTCTTTGGATATCTCCTGCTTTAGCAACATAGCTTTTCATTATTTCCTTTCCTTTCCTTTTTACAATATTTTTAGCTATTTAGACATCGCTGCTAAAAAGCGATTGTTCTCCCACCAAGCATTTATTAATCGCACCCCTGGCCACTGGCGATTTTGTGAATATTGTTAAAAAGGACTGGAGAAGTCATTTTTAACACCGAATAAGTATATCCTAACTTTACTTATTTGTCAACTAAAATATAGATAAAACCATAAAATTTATACCTAAAATTAAATGTGTTATAATTATACTTAATGTATTTCTATATACAAAAGAGGTAATTATGAAAATTTTATTAGCTACTGACGCTTATTCCGCAATTATAAATGGAGTAACTACTTCAATAAAAAATCTTAGACGAGAGCTTATTTCAATGGGTCATGATGTAAAAATCCTAACCCTTTCTTCTAATCATCATTCTTATATTGACTATGATGATAATGTAGTATATTTAGGTTCTTATGACGTGTCAAGAATTTATCCTGATGCAAGATTTTCTTTATCTTACACCAATCCTTTACTAAATTCAATACTTGATTGGAAACCGGATATTGTTCATACTCAAAGCGAATTTACTACTTTTTTCATTGCAAGGAAAATTGCAAATAAACTAGAAATTCCAATAATACACACCTATCATACCCTTTATGAAGAATATACCCACTATTTTTCACCTAGTGTAAAAGTAGGAAAATACCTTGCAAAGAAATTTACTAAAAGAATATATAATAAAACCGCCTGTATGATAGTGCCTACTTTAAAAACATTTAAGGTTTTAAAAAAGTATGATATAAATGGAAATATTTATATTGTTCCTACTGGTTTATCGATGGATAAATTTAAGATTAAATATCCTAAAGAAGAATTGGAGCTTTTAAAAAAAGAATTAGGGCTACCACTAGAAGCTAAAATTTTAATTTCCGTAGGAAGGGTCGGTAAAGAAAAAAATCTTGAAGAATTAATAAATTATTTAAAGAAAATAGAAATGGAAAATTTTCATCTAGTTATTGTTGGAGATGGACCTAATAAAAATAACCTAATTAATTTAATTGAAATTAATAATTTAAATAATAAAGTAACCTTTACTGGTTTAATACCTAATGAACAATTAAATATTTATTATCAAATGGCTGATTTGTTTGTTTCTGCCTCAACTAGTGAAACTCAAGGCCTAACATATATTGAAGCCTTAGCCAATGGAATTCCAGTTCTATGTAGAAATGATGAATGCTTGGAAAAAACTGTAATAAATAATTACAATGGCTTTAGATATAATAGTTTTGAAGAATTTAAAGAAAAACTTAAACTTATTTTTAATAACGATGAACTATATAATAATTTGTCTAAAAATGCAATAATTAGTGCAAATGAAAATTTTTCTTCTAGAACTTTTGCAAATAAGGTTTTAGAAATATATAAAAAATATATTTCTTAGAATAATTAATATTATTTTAAGATTACTTTTAGGTAAATGGTATATAATATCTTATAAGATTCTAATGTTAGGAAGGGATTTAAATGAAAGAAAAAATGTATAAATTCATGTCCGGTAGAAATGGTCCAAATGCTTTTTCAAGATTTTTATCAATTTTATCGTTAATTGCTATTATAGCAAGTTTATTTTTGGATAATATTGCAAGACAAATACTATTTTGGTTTGGTTTTTTATTAATTATATATTCTAATTATATAGTTTTTTCAAAAAATATTGCTAAAAGAAGTATGGAAAACCAAGATTTTTTAAGGTTAAGAAATAAATTTACTGGAAAATTTAGCAAAATGAAAATGATCTTTAAACAAAGAAAAGAATATAAATTTTTCAAATGTGAAAATTGTAAAACAACTTTAAGGGTACCTAAAGGCAAAGGTAAAATTAAAGTACACTGTAAAAAATGTGGTCATGATATGATTAAAAAAAGCTAGTTTTTAAAAACTAGCTTTTTTTGTTACAGTAATTTTCCATATCGTTTTATATATATATCTTTAACAACTGTCGTTAATATCATATATAGAACTATTGTTAAGGCTAATACATAAAAATATTTTAATGGGAAAGGATAAAGATCAATTAACTTTCCAAATGGCGTAAATGGAATCATAGTTGCAATTACTATTCCTGATAAAGATAAGGAGGTAACTGCAAAAGATGCATGACTTTGGATAAATGGTATTTTCGGCGTTCTAATCATATGGATTACAAGGGATTGTGTCCACATTGACTCTACAAACCAAATTGATTGTGCCATCATCATATAAGTGTCTCTAACTAATTCCTCTGATGGAGGTATTGCATTAAATAGCCTTCCCTCTGCACCTGGAACAAATATAGGACAAATTAAAAAATATGAAATTAAGTAGGTTGCTATATCAAATATAGAACTTGTTGGTCCTAACCATAACATAAAACTTACTATTCCGGAAGCATCCCATTTTTTTGGTTCTTTAATAAATTCCTCATCAACATTATCCCATGGTATAGCTGTACAGGAAATATCATATATTAAATTTAAAAATATTAACTGAATACTTGTCATAGGATTATAAGGTATAAATGCACTTGCTATTAAAACAGAAAATACATTACCAAAGTTTGAACTTGCCGTCATTTTTATATACTTAATCATATTGGCATAGGTTTTTCTACCTTCTATAATACCTTTTTCAAGTACCATTAAGTCTTTTTCAAGTAAAATTACATCTGCAGATTCCTTTGCAATATCTACTGCTGTGTCTACAGAAATTCCTACGTCTGCTGCCTTCATTGCAGCTGCATCGTTTATTCCGTCTCCCATAAATCCGACAGAGTGTCCATTTTCTCTTAATAGTTCTACAATATGGGCTTTTTGAGAAGGAGATACTTTGGCAAAAACTGTAGTCGTTTCAACAGCCTTCTTTAGTTCTTCTTCTGACATATTTTCTATATCTGAACCAGTTAAAAGATTATTTACTTCCAGACCTACCATTTTACAAATAGATCTTGTAACGTGTTCATTGTCTCCAGTTAAAACTTTTACTTTTACTCCATACTCTGCTAGTGCAACTATTGCATCTACTGTAGATTCCTTTGGTGGATCTAGAAAAGCAAGGTAACCAATTAAAACCATATCTTTTTCATCATTTACAGAGAATTCCCCAACTGGTGAAGGATTGGTCTTTTGAGCAATAGCAATAACTCTCATACCGTCATCATTTAATTCCGTTACCTTATTTAAAACTTTTTCCTTAATAGTTTCAGTTAATTCTATTACCTTACCTTCAAATTCAACATATGAGCAAATTGAAAGCATTTCTTCAACTGCACCCTTAGTAATCATTTGAGTTTTACCGTTTTTATCTTCAACAACAACACTCATTCTTCTTCTATTGAAATCAAAAGGTACTTCGTCTATTTTCTTATAAAATTCATCTAAGCCTCTTAAAGATGGATCATCTACCTTTTCTTCATTTGTTGATTCAATAATAGCTATATCCATTAGGTTTTTTAAACCTGTTTGGAAATGACTATTTAAGTATGCATGTCTTAAAACCCTACTATTATCGTTGCCATCTACATCTAAATGATATTCCAGAATAACCTTATCTTGTGTTATAGTTCCAGTTTTGTCGGTACATAGAATATCAATAGAACCAAAATTTTGTATTGAGTTTAAATTCTTAACTATTGTCTTTTCCTTTGACATTGCAACAGCACCTTTTGCAAGACAGGTTGTTACAATCATAGGTAGCATTTCCGGAGTTAATCCAACTCCAATGGAAATTGCAAATGTAAAGGCATGAATCCAGTGACCTTTAGTTATACCATTTATTACAAAAACAATAGGTACCATTATTAACATAAAACGAATTAAGACCCACGAAACCTGGTTTACCCCTTTTTCGAAGGTTGTTACAACAGGTTCTTTTTGTATATCTTTTGCCATCATACCAAAAAGGGTATTGTCACCTGTTGCTACAACTAAACCAAAAGCTGAACCACTAATAACATTACTGCCTAAAAAAGCTAAACTTTTATAATTAGTTAGGGAATCTTCTGTTTCAGCTTTTTTATAGGTTTTTTCTACCGGCTCATTTTCGCCAGTTAAAGATGACTGGCTAATAAATAAATCTTTGGTTTGAATTAGTCTTATGTCAGCAGGAATCATATCTCCTGCAGATAAACGTACAATATCGCCAACGACTAAATCCTCTAATAAAATCTCTCGCTGCTCATTTTCTCTTATTACTGTACATTTGGTTTTTATTAAATTCAATAAGCTATCTGCTGCATTTCCTGAACGAATTTCTTGAACAAATCGAATCATTCCACTAATAATTACCATAGCTGTAATAATTATTACGGAAATTGCGTTTTTGTCTTCCGGATCAGGTAAAATAATATCAGTATAAACTGAAATAATAGCCAAGAAAATTAAAATTCCACTAAAAGGATTAATAAAAGAATCCCATAGTTTTTTAAAAATCGAGTCCTTCTTGTGTTCAGTTACCTTATTATTACCATATTTTTCTCTGCTTTCAACAATTTGTTCTTCACTTAATCCATAATTAGTTGTACCCATTTTATTCATAAGTGAATTAAAATCTTCCATTGCAGCATCATGTAGTAATTTTTCAATATCATTTTTACTGTCTATTCTTGTTTTTTTATTTCTCTTTAAAAACATTTTTAAACACCTCCATTCATTTTATTTTTACTACCTAACCATTATATAGGAAAAGAAAATAATATCATAGTAAATAATAAATTTGTTAAAATATGTAAAATATTTTTAATAAAATTTAATTTAACTATAATTTTAATTTAGTATATAATCATTTTATAAAAAGTTTAAAATATTTAGGAGGCTTAAATGACCTATAATTTAGAAGAAAGTGCTAAGAGGGTTGTTTCAGATTTAAAAGAGTTAAGAGATTTAACATCTACAGAAAATGGAGCACAACGTGTGGCTTGGACACCAACTTGGCAAAAAGCTAGGAACTGGTTTAAAGAAAAAGTTGAAGAATATAGTGCAGAAGTAACCAGGGATTCTGCCGGTAATGTTTGGGCGAAAATACAAGGAGAGTCCTCCGATTCAATTGCAATAGGAAGTCATATAGATTCTGTTCCTAACGGTGGCTGGCTTGATGGAGCCTTAGGTGTTGTTGTTGGTATTGAAATTATAAGACGCTATACAAAAAGTGACAAAAAACCTAAAAAGACCATTTATATTGTAGATTGGGCTGATGAAGAAGGTGCAAGATACGGTCGTAGCTGTTTAGGCTCAGCTGCAGCAAACGGAACTTTAAAAGTAGATAAAATAAAAGACCTAGTTGATATTAATGGTATAAAATATTCCGATGCCTTAAGAGAATATAAGGTAGAACCGGAAAATATGCTTAATGCCTACGAGGAGCTTAAAGTAAAAAATATAAAGGCCTATTTGGAGCTCCATATTGAACAAGGTCCAATATTGGAAAATTTAAATAAGGATGTAGCTTGTGTATATGGAATAGCCGGAGTTGAAAGACATTACATTGACTTTATAGGACAAAAATCCCATGCAGGTTCTTTTCCTACAGAATTAAGGCAAGATGCTTTTTTAGCAGCAGCTGAATCTGCATTGGAATTTAGAAAAATAGCTTTAAAATATAAGGCAGTTTGTACCGTTGGAGAAGTTACAGTAGAACCTCATGTTACAACAATAGTTCCTGGGAAATGTACTATTTCACTAGACCAAAGGACAATAGATGAAAATAATTTAAAAATTATTTTTGAAGAAGCAAAAGACCTTGTAGAAAAAATTTCCAAGAAAAATAAGGTGAAAGCCTATTGGAGAAATATTCATTCCATTCCACCAAAAATATTTAATGAAGAATTAATTGAATTATGTCAGGAAGCTGTTAAAGAAGAAACTGGAGAAGCTACTACTATGCCCTCGGGACCATTACACGATGCAATAGAAGTAGCAAAAATAATTCCAACAGTAATGATGTTTGCCATGTCTGAAAAAGGACTTTCCCATACAAAAGAAGAAAACACACCTGATGAAAAATTAGAAACAGCAATTAGGACTTTTCTTCGTCTAGTCCATAAAACTATGAATAAATAACTTATAATTCAAAATAATGTGAAAAAAGAGATTGTGCTATTTTAAAACACAATCTCTTTTCATTATTTAACTATTTTTATTTAACTAATAAAACTGATTTATCTGTAGAATTTATAACTTTGTTAGAAACACTTCCTAAAAATGTTCTAGAGAAAGCTCCTAAACCACGGTTTGACATTATAATTAAATCAATATCATTGTTATCAGCATATCTTAAAATCAACTCCGGTGGTCTTCCTATTTCATAATCAGTATGTACATTATTTTCATAGTTTTCCATTTTTGTTTTTGCATCGTCTAACATTTTCTTTGTAACTTCAACTGCTCCTTCCGGAACTCGGTTAGTAATCATATAGGAAGTTGTAATAGGATCAATTGCACTGATTTCCTGTACAACAGAGTAAATATATATTTCTGATTGAAATTTTTCTCCTATTTCCTTTGCAACTTCTAAGGCCTTCAATGAATGTTCTGAACCATCAAGTGGAACTAAAATTTTCTTATACATAATCTCAACTCCTTTAAAAAACCTACAGAAATATCCTTCACTAACTATCTACCCATTTTTTTTGAAAAACCTCCATAAACTGCTATTTATTCATATTTTCATATAATTAATAAATATTTTTTTATTAGTTTCCTGACAAATTAAAAAAATTTTAAAAATATGTAAAGAAGTCTTTACATTGCGAACTAAAATTAGTATACTATATGTAAAGATATCTTTACATATGGAGTGTAATTATGAAAGTAAATAACAAAATAAAGGAAATTAGGGAAAAACGTGGAATAGTTCAATTGGATATGGCTGCTGCATTAGGAGTCTCCAGACAAACAATGACGGCTATAGAAAATATGAAATACAACCCTAGTTTAGAACTAACATTAAAAATAGCCAAATATTTTGATTTACCGGTAGAAGAAATATTTAAGCTAGTTGAGGAGGATTAATATGATATTTAATATAATTATTTCAATAATTTTTTTCTTTCTTGCAATTTATTCACTTTATGGTATAGGGGTTATTATTAAAACCACTTTTAAAAGCTATAAAAAAGATTATGATGAATTAGAAATGAAAACTATAAAAGACAGTTTAGCAATTAGCATGATACTTATTGTTATTTTACATTTAATTCAATTAATTTTTAGTTTCTATTCTGTAAAATATAGACCAATTATTACACCTATAACAGATTCAGCCATTAATAATAACATAAATATACATTCACTTTTTTTTGATTGTATATTAATCGGTTTTATTTACAATATTAATAGATTTAGGTATGGTCTTATTGCAAAAAGACAATTTTGGGACCCTATTTTAATTATATTGACAATAACAATAATTTTAACAATAGCTTTTTCTTCTTTCATTATAATAAATTAAAATTAGGAGGTTATCTTATGAAAAGAATGGATGAAATGGAACAAACACATGCTTTACAAGCAATTAGAATTACTCTACTATACTCTATGATTTTTGAAGTTGCTTATTGGGTTATGGAATGTGTGAAGGCAAAGAAATTCATAACTAACGATAGTATTATCTTCTTTCTATTAATTACACAAGGAGTCGTGCTAATACTTTCACAATTATTCTTCAAAAAAAAAGTTGGCAATACTAAAGGTACTTTAGGAATCATCATAGCTTTTGTTTTTGCATTAATAGCCATAACAATTGGATTTTTTCTTATGAATTTAGATGCATAAACAAGTAAAAAATAGAATTAAAAACAAAAAAACCGGAAGTTAAACCAAGGGGGTTTGTATGAAAAATATATATGTAGTTCTTAGTTTGATTATCTTTATATTTTTGTCATTTTATTCTCTTTATGCAATTGCTAATATTATTAAGGCTCTCTATAGAGTCTATATAAAAGAATATGATGAACTTGAAAGAAAGGTAGTTTTTGATAGTTTAATAATTACAGCCTTAGTAATTATCGGGGTACATTTAATTCAATTTATTCTTGGACTAACTATGCCCTATAGCCAATTTGAGCCAATAATTTCTGCTGGTAGCCATAGTGTATTTTTATTTACTAATGACTCTATTGCTCATATAGAATCTGTTTTCTTTGACTTTATAATTTTGAGTTTAACATATACAGTTATGAGGTATAAGTATGGTTTAATAAACATAAAGCAAGTACTAAAACCAATGGTAATTATTTGTATTATTTCTACCTTATCATCTATGTCATTACTATTTTAATATTTTTATTAGAATTTATGCTAGGTTTATAAAAAAATATATAATATAATTAAACTTACAACTACTAAAAAAAGAGGTTATTATATGATTTTTGATTTTTTAGATAATCAAATATTAAAAAACTTAACTAAAAAAGAAAATGAAATATTAAACTATGTTTACAACCATTCTGAAATAGTCTCAAGAATGAGTATTCAAGATTTTTCTTTAAAAATGAATACTTCTACAGCTACTATTATTCGTTTTTGTAAGAAACTAAATCTAAGCGGATTTTCTGAATTAAAATATATTTTAAAAGAACAAAATACTAGCGAATATAATAATTTAGAATTATATATTCAACCTGAAACCATTATTAAAAATCTTTCGCAGGATATAGAGAATACTGCACTATTAATAAAAGAAGATAATATTAAACAAACAATTTATGAAATTAAAAGTACAAAAAGTATACATCTTTATGGTTCTGGTCTTTCCGGTCAGGTATTAGATCATATAGAATATCTGTTACTTTCAGTTGGTAGGCAAAAAGTATATCGTTATGAAACTAATTATTTAGGCTTAAAAATGGCTAAAACATTAAAAGAAGATGATATATTAATTGCTATTAGTTCAAGTGGCAAATTTGCTCCAATGATAAAAATAGTCAATATTGCTAAATTAAATAAAGCTACTGTAATTGCAATTACACCTTCTATTAAAAATCAAATTGCGGATATAGCAGATATTAATTTCAGATTTTTTGGAAATACCAGAAAAAATGATGATGCTGAATTTAGTACAAGATTACCAATGTTTTACATTGTATATATTATTTTTTCATACTATCTCAAAAATAGAGGAGAATTATTTTGAAATCATTTTTATCCGATATAAATACATCAAATTTTTCAGATATTGATTTTGAAATTTTAAATTTCATTATTAATAATACACAAATTGTTTATACTATGAGCATAGAAGATCTGTCTAATACACTATTTACCTCTAAATCAACAATTATTAGATTTTGTAAGAAAATAAATCTTAATGGATTTAGTGAACTGAAATATATTTTAAAAAATGAAAGTACTACTAACGATATAGATGGTTTTAAAAATTTTATGAACTATAATATTAATATGTTTAATAATTTTATAAAAAATATTGAACTTGATAAAATATTAGCTACTGTTAATTTAATAACTAATAAAAACCCACTTTATATTTTTGGAAATAGTTTAAGTGGGATTCCTGCAAAATATCTATATACTGTGCTAAATTCTTTAGATCGAAGATGTGTATTTATTAGTGAACCAATACTAATGAAGAGTATAAGTACTTCTTTAGATGAAAAATCTACAGTCCTAATAATATCTGCAAATTTAAATAATACAATCTATGAAGACATAATAAAAACTACTGTAATCAATAAATCAAAAATCATATTAATAACAAGAAATAAACATAGTAGCCTTATTCCTTATGCAGATATATCACTATTGACTAATGATGAAAATATAACCTATAAAAATATAGATGTTAATTCTAGAATTGGTATAATTACAATTGTCCAAATAATCATAGAATTATCTTATAGAAAGCTTTTGGCTCAATAAAAGCTTTCTATAAGATTCATAAATAAATATACTTAACTAACTATTTTTAACGCTTCTTTTACTGCATTTGCAACTTTTTCAACCTTAGGGCCATATATTATATGTACATGGGTATCTGATGGCTTTACTATTCCCATACTTCCTGTATTCTTAAGAATATCCATATTTATCTTATCCATATTAATAACATCTACCCTAAGTCTAGAAATACAATTGTTTATATTTTTTATATTTTCTTTTCCTCCTAATCCTTCTATTACTTTTATACCAATATTAAGTTCAGTATCATATTTACCCGTATCCGTTTTTACTTGTTTATTTTCGTTGTCATTATCAGCAACATCGATTGATAGATTCTTTTTAGTAAAATACCATTTAAATGTTAAATAATAAATTATAGCATAAAAAACTCCAACAACTATTATCCAATACCATTTTGAACCTGGCTGAAGAACACCCCATATAATAAAATCAATTACTCCTCCTCCAGTATTTCCAACTGTAACTCCTAAAATAGACATTAACATAAATGATAAACCACCCATTACTGCATGAAACACAAATATTGCTGGTGCTATAAACATAAATGCAAATTCAAGAGGCTCTGTAATTCCAGAAATAATACTTGCTGCAACTCCAGCTATCATTAGAGCCTTGACTTTTTCACTTTTTTCTTTTGGAGTTGTTCTGTATATTGCAAAAGCTGCTGCAGGTAAACCAAACATCATAAAAGGCATTTTACCTTGACCTAAAAATCTTGTAAATGGCGTCATTTCACTAATATTTACTTTATCAAAAAATTGTAAAAATATATTTAAACAACCTTCTACCCCTTCATATACCCCACCAACAGCCGTTGTTCTAAATATACCATTGAGAACATGATGTAAACCTGTTGGTATTAATAGTCTTTCTAAAAATCCAAAAGTAAATACTCCAAAAGCACCTGAGTTACTTATTGCTTTTCCTAAATAGGTTATCCCCTGTGAAATTGGTTGCCAAATAAATGGAGCTATTTGACCCATAACTGTCATAGCTAATATTACAACAATAGATACAAATCGTTTTCCTCCATAAAAGGCTATACCTACAGGAAACTCTATTTTATGATATTTATTATGTAAAGTTGCTACGGCTACACCTGTAATAATACCAGCTACTGCTCCCATATCTATAGTCTCTATTCCTAATATTGCGGCAGTATTAATAGAATTAAAATTCATTACATTTGATTGTAGTACACAACTTGCACTTACTAAAAATGTATAATATCCTATAAATCCAGCAAAGGCCGCTATTTCTTTATCTTCTTTTGCAAGACCAAATGAAATAGAAATTGCAAATAATACAGGTATTAATGTAAATACTATTCCTGATATTGTCTTCAATGTATTCAAAATATAAAAAATAGTTGGTTGTTTCAATAAAGGAATAGTTTCCAATACTTGAGTTTTTAAAAGTGCTCCTGTTATTCCTAAAATAACACCACTAGCAGCCAAAGCTGCTATTGGCATCATAAGACTTCTTCCTAAATCAGATAAAAAGTCCATTATTTTTTGTTTTTTCATATTATACTCCTTTTTAAATTATTTTACTTTAAATTAGGCCACATTCCTTTATTTGCATCTATTAATGCATCTAAAATTTTTCTTGCTTTTTTAGCATCATTTACTAATCTATTTATAGTGAAAGCTTCTAATGCTTTTTGATAAGAGTTTTCAAAATAAGCATCCACTAGTAATTTTTCACTTGAGACTTGATTAACTAGTAATCCTAAATAAAATTGAGGAATCTTTCCTATTGACATAGGTCTTGGTCCATTAGTTCCCAATTCACATACAACCTCTACCATTGCATCATCTTGCATATTTACAATAATACCATTATTTTCAACTATTAAAATATGTCTATCATTTTTATTATATGCAATTGAAGTGGCTACATTTATCATCATTTCTGCATGTGCATCACTTATATCTTCAAATTTTTCTCCAAGTTTTCCATCTTTAATAACTGTTTGACATTCTGTGAATACTCTTTTTTCTCTATTTTCTATAACTTCATCCGCTCTGGTAAAATTCGGATCTAATTGTTTTACCTTATATTCAGGATATAAATAATATTGATCATATGTGTTTGGTAGAAATTCTGGAAAATCATTCATTATTGTTTCAACCATACCGTATGTATCTATCCATGAAGGATCTCTTTGTTCTGCATCCTGAGGTAAAAATCCATTTTCTTTTATTAATTTTCTAATTTTAGGTAATAAATCTTCCCCTGTATTTTTATCATACATATTTGTAAACCAACCGTAATGATTTAAACCAAAATATACAGGATCTAAATCTTTCCAATCACAACCTAGTAAGCGGCTACATGAACGTACTACGTTTTCTGGCTGATCACAAATATTCAATATTTTTTTATCATCAGGAAATTCTCTTCTTAACGCTTCTGCTACTATTGCAGCTGGATTAGAATAATTTAATATCCAAGCTTCTGGAGCATAAGTTCTAATATCTTTTACTGCTTTAATCATATCTACACATGAACGTAAACCATAAGCCATTCCTCCTGCTCCACATGTTTCTTGTCCTATTAGCCCCATAGATAATGGAATATGTTCATCTTTTGCTCTCATAGGCAAGCCTCCAGACCTCATTTGCATAAAAACAAAATCCATTCCATTATAAGCTTCTTTAACATCTGTTGTATATGAAAAATCAAGTTCCGGGAATTTTTCTTTAAATAAGATATCACCAAACTTTCCAATAATCTCTTGTCTTTCTTTATCTATATCAAATAATACTAATTTTTTTAAAGGAAATTCCTTTTGCATTCTAACAAAAGATTTTAAAAAACCTGGTGTAAAAGTACTCCCCCCACCTACTATACAAACATTATATTTTTTCATTATATTTCTCCTTAATTATTATTATTAATGATCATTAACTTACTTATAATTCTATGAGAATACTCATTCAATTACAATAGATCGCTAAATTTAGACCTTTTTTTCAGGAATTGAAATTTATTACTTTTTTTGTTACTTTTTTCATATAAAATTATATTTTATATTTATTTTGAAATATAATTAATTATTCAACGAAATTCTTTTTATATAGATATTTTGACTTTTAAACTGATTTTTGATATCTTATTCCTTATCAGGCTATTTGTTTACTAGTTTCTTTAAATAAAAATAGCAATAAAAAGCATTTAAACTAGAGGTAGTTTCCTGCCTCTAGTTTTATCTTTTTATATAAAAAAATAAATGAATTAGGAGGTATTATGAAATTAGTTTTTAGTTATTTTAAAAAATATAAAGTATTTTTAATTCTTTGCTTTATTTGTTCCTTTGGATTTATTTTTACAGAAATTGGAATACCTACTTTATTTGCTAATGGAATAAGTAATAATTTTAAAAATGGTAATACACAATATATATTATTACTTGCAATTAAAATGTATGGCTTTGCTTTTCTTGGATTGATTTTATTATTAATTTTAGCCTATTCTTCTAATAGAATGACTTCTAAAATAGTAAGGGATATTAGAAATGAATTATTCAGCCATATTCAAACATTTTCAAGGGAAAAATATGAAGATTTTAATATTTCCCGTTTATTAACAAATATTGTTAATGACTGTTTTATTATTATGCAATTTCTAATTGTAATAATTAGACTGGGATTTATTGCCCCAATGATGATTATTTCAAGTTTTATTATGATTTATAGAAAAAGCCCAACTATAGCCCTTGCTACTTTAGCTATTGTGCCTATTCTTTTAATTGGAGTATTTTTAATTAATAAAATTACAAAACCCATTTCTATAAAGCAACAGAAAAAACTGGATAATATAAATCTAAATATGAGAGAATCCCTTACAGGTTTAAGGGTTATACGTGCCTTTAATAGACAGGATTTTCAATCTAAAAGATTTGGAAAAATTAATGAAGAATACGGAAGTTTTTCTAAAAAGCTATTTCAATTAATGGCTTTGATTCCCCCTTTATTTACTGTTATATTTTCAATTATTATGATTACTGTAGTATATTTAGGTTCAAATTACGTAAATCAAGGAACTTTAGATTATGGTGCACTTGCAGCTTTTATTGAATATGTCTTTCATGCTTTATTTTCATTTTTAATGTTAGCCAATGTTCTTACTATGTATCCTAGATTTTCTGTTGCAGTTCATAGAATTAACGAAGTTTTAAATGCTCAAACAAATATTACTTCTAAAGATACTAAAATAGAAACTCCTATAAAAGGACATATTGAATTTAAAAATGTAAGTTTCGCCTATGCTGACAGTGCTAAGGAAAATGTACTGGAAGATATTAATTTATCTATTGAACCGGGAGAAACTGTAGCCTTTATAGGAAGTACAGGAAGTGGTAAATCAACTTTAGTTCGTTTAATTCCTCGAATATTCGATGTTACTAAGGGAAATATTTTAGTTGATGGTAAAGATATAAGAGATTATGATTTAGACTATTTAAGAAGTAAAATTAGTTTTGTACCACAAAAAGCTATACTCTTTTCCGGTACAATAAAAAACAACCTACTTTTCGGTAATAGAAACGCTTCAGATGAGGACCTAAACCGTGCTATTGATATTGCTCAAGCAAAAGATTTTGTAGATAGTAAGGAAAATGGAATCTATGAACAGCTTTCTGAAGGTGGAACTAATTTATCCGGTGGTCAAAAACAAAGATTATGTATTGCTAGGGCTTTAACTAGGGATGTTCCTATCTATATTTTTGATGATAGTTTCTCTGCCCTAGACTATAAAACCGATTCTGTTTTAAGAAATAGGTTAAAGGAAGAAATAAAAGATTCAACTTTTTTAATAGTAGCACAAAGAGTTGCAACTATTATGGAAGCAGACAGAATTTTTGTTGTTAATAACGGAAAAATAGTAGGTCATGGTACTCATAAAGAATTATTAAAAGATAATCCTATTTACAGAGAAATTGCTGAATCTCAGCTTTCAAAGGAGGAGTTAGCATATGAATAGTATGAAAAGACTTTTTGTATATTTAAGACCCTATAGATTTAAGTTTGCTAGTTCTATATTTTTTAATATTCTATATACTTTTACAAGAACAAGTCAACCATTTATTATAGGACTTGCTATTTCCCAACTAGCTAAAGATGTTACTTCCGGTAATGAAATTAATTTTAAATATATATTCTATATAATTATAGCCTTAACTGTTACTAGTGCTTTAGATGCTATTGGTGATTATTTATCAAATTATTTACTATCTGATGTTGTACAAAGTAGTATGAAGGATATGAGAAAGGAAATTAATCAAAAGATAAACTTCTTACCTGTTTCCTATTTTGATAGCCACAAGCAAGGAGACCTTTTAAATAGAGTTACTACAGACGTTGATGCAATTGGTAATGCTTTACAGCAGGGACTTTTACGTATTTTTAGTTCTATTTTAATCCTCTTGTTTAGTGTTGTATTTATGTTTATTCGTTCACCTTTATTTGCAATAATAGCTGTTCTAATATTTCCTATTTGTATAGGAATATATAAAATTATATATAGAAAAAGTCAGCCTTTATTTACAGAATTACAAAATTCTTTAGGAGATTTAAATGCCTATACTACTGAACATCTTGCTGCTTATGAAGTAATACAACTATTTGGTCAAGAAGAAGAAGTTATAAAAGGATTTAAAAAAATAAACAAGAAAATAGACCTTGTAGGATTTAAATCGAATCTTATGGCAAGTATTACCAACCCAATACTAAGTCATATAATTCATATTGCCTATATTGGATTGTTTGTAGTAATGGCTATTACTATTTTAGGTAAGCCTTTAGCAATTGGCGGTTTTGTATTAGCTTCCAGTATAGATGTTGGAGGACTTCAATCCTTCGTACAATATATTTGGCAAGCAGGAAGTCCTATTCAAGACATTACTCAATTGTCAAATACCTTCCAAGCTGCATTTGCATCTTTAAACAGAGTTTTTGAATTTTTAGATGAAGAAAATGAAGTTCAAGAAGATTTACCCCTTCCTATTGATACAAATTCCGTTAAGGGAGATATTGATTTTGAACATCTATCCTTTGGCTATAGTAAAGACAAACTACTTATGAAAGACATTAATATAAATGTAAAAAGCGGAGACACAATTGCTATTGTTGGTTCAACAGGAGCAGGAAAGACTACACTAATAAATTTATTAATGCGTTTTTATGATTTAAATGGTGGTTCTATAACAATTGATGGAGTAAATATGAATGAGTTTACAAAAGAACAATTTCGTTCTATGTTTGGTTTAGTCCTTCAAGATCCATGGCTTTACTATGATACAATAGCCAATAATATTAGATTTGGTAAATTAGATGCAACAGACGAAGAAGTAGTAGAAGCTGCTAAAGTAGCTAATGTATATCATTATATAAACACACTACCCCATGGCTTTGACACAATATTAAATGAAGAGTCCTCAAATATTTCTCAAGGTCAAAAACAATTAATAACCATTGCCAGAGCAATAGTTAAAAATCCTAAAATTTTAATTTTAGACGAGGCTACTAGTTCTGTTGACACTAGACTTGAGGTCTTAATTCAAAAAGCGATGGTAAATGCAATGGAAGGAAGAACTTCTTTTGTCATTGCCCATAGACTTTCAACTATTAGAGATGCAGATTTAATTCTAGTAATGAGCAACGGTTCTATTGTAGAACAGGGTAACCACAAAGAGTTATTAGAACAAGATGGAGTTTACAAGGAACTTTATGAAAGTCAATTTGCTAACGGCCATATAGAAGACAATTAAATTACATTGATTTAAATAAATAAAACCAAATTCCTATTTTTAGGTCTTTGGTTTTGTTTTTTATTTTGAATTTATTTTTTTGTTTTAAGATTCTAATATTATTTATATTCTTTTATACAGAAAATAATGGTTATAGCCTTCAGGCAAATCCTCCAATTCCCCATAGACCATATAACCTAAATTTTTATAAAAATCAGGAGCTTGAAAACTAAAAGTATCTACCATAATCATCTTACACTTTTTCTTAATAGCAAAGTTTTCAACTTCTTCTATTAATTTTACTCCAAAACCCTTTTTTCTTATATTTTCATTAATCCACAAAAAATCGATAAAAAGAATTTGTCTTTTAGTTTTTCCTGAAATTCCTCCAAATATTTCCCCTTTTTCATCTTTAATTGTAAAACAAAAATCTTCGTTAATAAATTCTATATCTTCGTCAGATAAATATTTTTTATTATATTCAATTATTTTCTCATGAATATATTCTTTATCATCTGAATTACCATTTAAATCAATAGTTAATTTTTCCAATTTTTTCTCCTAATAATTTAAAATTATTTAATCGCTTATTAATTCCTTTCCATTTAACATGTTTTTACAAAGAAGTATTATTAAAATAGATATTACAAAATTCATAATTAGTGGAATATAATTTGCTATATTCATTAAATCTATAATATTCATACCTGTTACACTTAAAAAAGCTATAACAATTAATGAAGGTATAAAGCAAATAAATATTATTAATGCCCTAAGTAAACTTTCTAATACTTGGTTTGACCTACTTTTTAATATTTTTAAAGACAAGACCGTTCCCGATGTTACTAGTACAGAATAGCCTACAAACATAAAGCTATTGTAAATAATTAAAGCCGGTGATGTTTTCAACAATACTCCCGATATTATAACTGCAAAAACAGTTATTAAGGAAGTTCTTAAAATTGGTGGTATTATTATAGCTATTAATTTCTTAAGTGGTGAATCCGGTATTAAGTAAATAAAGTAGTTTTCCATTTCCTTCTTTATTCCGGTATTTTGTGGTGACAAAAACAAATATATTATTAACATACTTGTAACTGCTTCAAATGACTTACTTAATATACCAAACACAATATATATTCCAACTATTGATACATCTGAAATAGAAACAAATTGACCTGTTTTTTTCAACTCTACTACAGATTTTGATAATATTGCCCAAGCACCATTTAAAAATTTTGATTTCCCAATTTCCTTATGCTTAACTTTTGCAGTTACTGTAGTGTCACCACTTTTGGACTTCCTTCTATATTCACTTATTTTTATTGCATCTTCTAAAGCTTGTTCATAAAAGTTTCCCTTAAAGTTAATAAAAAGTAAATACACAATTATCGCAGGAATAAACACCAATAAAAACCCAATTATTGTAAAAATATATTCCTGTTCTATAAAAGATACCATAGCTAATTTAGCCGGTCCTAAAATCGGTACAAAATAAAATATTTTACCTGTTATAAAAGAGTAAAAACCTTCTTTAATGTCTAACCCACTTTTGAAAATATATACTCCAAGTACTATAGCTACACTTAACACTACTAAAGTTCCAACTATTTTTGATATATTTTTAAATTTTTTATAACAAATTTCCAAAACATATAAATAATCAGTTAATATTAAAAAGAAAAAGTAAATTCCTAAAGTAACTAAAAATGTTAGTAATATCATTAAAGGAGCAAAGCTTACATCTGAAAATGAAACTATTCCTAAAAATAATGATAAGAAAGAAAATAATATACTCTGTAAAATTGTTTGTGCTAATAGATATTTCATCTGTTGTTTTTTTGTAAATGGTCCTGAGAACAAATAAAATGCTTCCTGTTCATAAAACAAGGCTTTTCTTGATGAAAATAACATAGTTACCATCATAAAGGCGGTAAATCCTATAATTATCATTATTGATTTTTGCACACCTAGAGTAGCTGCATAAACGGCTATTTCATCCTTGGCAAATAAGGCACTTACAATAATGAAACCATAGAAGACAACAATTAAAACCGTTATTATAGCACTTGAAGGCTTCCTAAATAAATTTCTAATTACCCCTTTTTG
Source organism: Miniphocaeibacter sp. (assembly GCF_049276255.1). Lineage (NCBI taxonomy): Bacteria > Bacillati > Bacillota > Tissierellia > Tissierellales > Peptoniphilaceae > Miniphocaeibacter > Miniphocaeibacter sp. Next base: position 2,701 of record NZ_JBASWB010000079.1, on the reverse strand, counting down.
TTTATAAAACCATAATTTTTGTAATGCTGTCATTTTATTCCTCACCTGTATATTTAAAGAAAATTTCCTTTAAAGTACTATCTCCCAGTTCTTCCCTTTTAATATACTTTACAACTCTTCCATGATGTAAAATATATGCTTCGTCCCATTCATGTAACATATCTATAATATGTGTACTCATAAAAATAGCACATCCATCTTCCCTTAATTGATGAAATATTTTAAAAGTATCTTCAATACTTGCAGGGTCTAATCCTATCATAGGTTCGTCTACCAGTAAGGCTTTTGGCTCTATAATTAAGGCTAAAACCATACTTAATTTCTGCTTCATTCCCTTACTTAGTTCTTTTGCTAAAGCTTTTCTCTTACCCTCTAAATTAAATAGTTTAATATATTTATCGGCATTTACCTTATAATTATCTAGTTTATATGCACTAGCTATAAAGTCTATATGTTCATCAACTGTTAATAAATCAAATAAAACAGGAACTTCCGGTATATAGCCAAAGCTCTTTTTAGCTTCTATAGTTTTATTATCAAAACCACAAATTTCAATTTTTCCATCAAAATCCAATAAATTTGCTATTGATTTTATAATTGTAGATTTTCCTGCACCATTTGGTCCCAATAAGACAGTTATTTTCCCAGGCAAGGCTTCTAATATAACATTATCTACTGCCTTAAAGTTCCCATATTTTTTTGTAACTCTATTTAAACTAATCATACTATCACCTTCCTAAAGTAAATATTACCATATTTATTATAATTAAGATTACAATATCCTAACAAATAGGAAAAAACCGTTCAAAAATCTTGAACGGTTTAAATTTTAAGTTTAAAGGTGCATAGTAATTTCAATAATCACTACATATAATAAAAATAATAAGCTTATTAATGCAACTTTTACTATATATGATTTTTTCTTCATAAAAACTATAGCAATATATTCTCTTATCATTGCATTTGGTAAATAATAAAATGCTGTTTTAGCACCTATTCCACTTATATTTAAGCTAACTTGTTTAGCATATATTGCTGCTCTAAATACATGGTAGTTACTTGTTGAAAATATTGCTGTGTATTTATTACCAGAAATAGACTCTATAAGAGCTTTAGAAAATTTAAAATTCTCTAAGGTACTTTTAGACTTATCCTCTAATAAAATATCTTCTTCCGGTATTCCTTTTTCTATAGCATATTTTTTCATAGCTAAGGCTTCGGAAATTGTTTCATCAGCACCTTGGCCTCCAGAAAAAATCAATTTTGAACTTTTGTTATTGTTCTTTTGTTTTTCATAAAATGAAATAGCCTTATCTATTCTACTTCCAAGTAATTTTGAAACTTTATTACCACTAATTAAGCCACTTCCCAATACAATTATATAATCTTTATCGAATTTAGGTTTATAAAACCCATATAATAAAGAAGATACAAAATAATTATAGAAAGACAACATAAAATAGACCAAGAGTATTTCTAAATATATTAAAATATACTTTAATATATTTGGAATTTTTTCAAAATTAAAATTAGCTAAAATAATAAAAAGAAAAAGTATAATTCCTATAAACAAGGTTAGCATATTGGAAAAACTACGCCTCTCCCTTTCAAATACGACTACTGCATTTACAAAACAGCCAACTAATATAATATATAAGCCTAAACCTCCGACAATTAGAAACAAGACTATTGTTATAAAGAATAATAATCTTATTATTATTCCATTATACATTTGTCCAGCCATTAAAATAGAAATAAATACCAAAAATAATAGAGTATTAAATAAAACTCCATTAAAAAGCCTTGTTTTATCGATTTTATAAGAAATAAGCAATATTGCTAGTACAAAAAAGGCAAAACCTATTATAGTTAAAAGTATTGTTTTGTCATTCATTCTTATAACTCCTTAAAAATCTGCATCAACAATTGTTGCAAGTTCTCCTGTCCATGGGTCCATTAAATAACCTCCAATTTTTACATCACTAGGCATTAAGGGATGATTTCTTAATAGCATAACAGTATCTTCTATAGCTTTTGACGTTGAATCAAAACCGCCTAGCCATTTTTCTACATCTATACCACAATATTTTATAGTTTCTATTTCTTCTTTTTTAATTCCCCTACTAATCATTTTTCTTTCAATTTCTAAACCATTAACTTGTTTAGCCCCACATTCCTTGTGCCCAATAACCATTATGTTCTCTACATTTAGTTCATAAACTCCAATTAATAAACTTCTTACAGCTGAACCGAATTTATTGGTTATTATTCCACCTGCATTTTTAATAAGCTTAATATCTCCATTTTTAAACCCTAAGGCAGCTGGTAACAACTCAACTAATCTAGTATCCATACAAGTGACAACTGCTATTTTTTTATTAGGAAATTTATCTGTTTCGTAATTTTTGTATTTTTTCTCTTTAACAAATTTTCTATTATATTCCAATATTTCTTCAATCACAATATACCCCTATTATAAATTAATATTACAATAATATCATGAATGTTACTTTAAGGTAAAGAAAAAGTTTTCATGAAAATAATTTTAATTGGATTATTGTAATATAAAAAGGTTCTATAATTTATAGTGTTGATGGAAATAAATCCATTAGCACTATTTTTTATTGGAATATAAAAGAATAGACAAATTATTCACTTTTCCTATAAAATATATGCTACCACACAAAATATAAAGGAGTGT
>NZ_JBASWB010000078.1:0-2413 GCF_049276255.1 Miniphocaeibacter sp. | reverse complement strand
AATCACAGGAGTAGATACTTTCGTATTAATACCAGAAATATCTCCAGAATTTCCAGGAGGCTTGGAAAATATGTACAAATATATTAAAGATAATTTGAAATACACAGATTTAGCTAAAAAAACTAATATAACTGGTACAATATATGTGGAATTTACTGTTGAAAAAGATGGTAGTCTGACTGATGTGCACGTGATAAGGGGTATAGGTGGAGGTTTAGATGAAGAAGCTATTAGAGTAGTAGAATCTATGCCTAAATGGCAACCAGCTCGTCAAGGAGGCATGCCAGTAAAAGTAAAATATCAAATACCTATAGCTTTTAATTTGAAGTAAAAAATTGAAGAAATAAAAATTTAAAAGTTAAATTGTAATATCTTTAAATAAATTAATGATCTTATAACATCAAAATTTTATTATCTTTACAAAAATAAATAAAATCATGTCTAGTGAAAATAATAAATTTATAGATGCTAATGATAATGAAACTAATGAATTAGAATATATACTAGAGCTAACTAAGCAAATCAGAGAAAAAGAGCAAAGATATCCAATTAATTTTAATGATTTTTTATTTTTATTATCAAATAATCCGAAACAAATCTTAAGAAATATATTCCAGCTTTTTTATGATATGGTGCACTTTCATGTACCATATGGCATAGATGAATATGAAAATGATATTGACAATGCTGGTTTTCGTGATTATGATTTATCTAAATTATTCATTGAAGGTGTAGAAACTCCTTTTTTCGGTGATAGATTATTTGCTAATAGATTTATGCAGATGGCAGAAGATATTAATATGGGTATAAATGTGAACCAAATTTATCTATTCGAAGGGCCTCCTGGTAGTGGTAAGTCTACTTTTTTAAATAATCTTTTACAAAAAATGCAAGAGTATACTCTGACAGAGCAGGGTACTCTGTACAAAATATTTTGGAAAATTGATCCTAAAATAATTAATAAAGATGTAGATGATGGCAGAACTATAGTATATTCTTGTCCACATAATGATAATCCTTTTCTCATCATTCCTAAAGAGCTAAGAAAAGAATTTTTGAAAACTCTAATAAAAGATAACAATGTTTATAACGAAATTATAGAGTCTAAAAGATTTGCATGGTTATTTAAATCAGAACCTTGCCCTTTGTGTAAGTCTATTTATAATTCCTTAATTGATATATTAGATGATCCATTAAAGGTTTATGATATGCTGTATGCTAAAAAAATTGATTTTAATAGACAATTGGGTAAAGGCATTTCTGTATGGAATCCAGCTGATAATCTAATTGAACATATTTATTCTAATAATATTTTAGAAAAAGATTTAAATAATTTATTTTCTTCTGAAGAGATAGAACTGAAATATTCATATTTGGCTTTAACCAATAATGGTATATATGCTTTGATGGATATTAAAGACAATAATATCACGAGGTTGTTATCATTACATGGTATAATAAGTGATGGTGTTCACAAGGTGGAGCATATCGAAGAAAAAATAAATACCTTATTCCTAGGTTTAGTAAACCCTGAAGATAAAAAAAGTTTTATAGATATTAAATCTTTTCAGGATAGAGTGAGGTTCGTTTCTATTCCTTATGTTTTAGATGCCCAGACAGAAGTGAAAATTTATGAAAACAAATTTGGTAATAATATTGGTAATCTTTTTCTACCTCGAGTATTACAAAATTTTGCTAAAATTATTATTAGTACTCGCTTAAATACTGAATCTGATATTTTAAAGACATGGTTAAAATATAGAGCTAAATATGAAAAATATATAGATCCTGATTTATTACTATTAAAAATGGAATTATACCATGGCAAAATACCAAGATGGCTCGAAGATGAAGATATCAAAGGATTTAAAAAAAACATACGTTTGGCTCTGCTAAATGAGGCTCTGGACGAAGGATTTAAAGGTATATCTGGCAGACAATCTATCGCTATTTTTAATAAATTACTTTCTACTCATGATGATAAAAAAGATGAAATAGATATGCTAGATATTATAAGTTTTTTTGAGGATCAGCCTGATAATATTAAAAAACTCATTCCTCCTCAATTTATAAACTCATTATTAAAAATTTATGAGATTAATATTGTGCAAGAATTAAAAGATGCCCTGTATACTTGTAATGACCAAAAAATCTTCGAAGATATTATTCATTATTTATATTCACTTAGTTATGATATTGGCACAGAAATCACTAATCCTTTTACTGGTAAAAAATATAATCTAACCAATGATTTTCTAATTGCTATCGAGAGCCATTTATATCCAGCTACTGATGACATAGAAATGATTAGACATAATTTACTCAATAGATTTATAACAGAGACTTTAGCTCAGGAGGTAGAAATTAAACAAAAAAAATGGCAAGATACTAAAATAGTAAAAGAACTATATGA
>NZ_JBASWB010000077.1:0-3250 GCF_049276255.1 Miniphocaeibacter sp. | reverse complement strand
TTTAGACGACCTAGCTTCTTTTGAATAGAAAGGAGAATATATGAGTAATAATAATAAGTCCAATTTTCCAAAAGGATTTAAACCTAATTCTGTTACAATTCTTTTACTAGGACTTTTATTATGGGCTGTGGTTATGTCCTTTATTACACCATTATTTACGGGACAAACTGTTACGGAGGTAAAATATAGCGATTTTTGGAAAATGCTACAGGCAGGTTCTGTTATTGAGGTAGAGTTAGACGATCCGTTAACTTTCACCGCTAAGGACTCAAAGGGTGTGGAGAAAAATTATAAGACTCCCTACAATGCATATATACAAGATGCTGAGCTACAACCTGCTTTAAAGGAAAAAGAAGTTGCTTACAAGGCTAGGACTTCAAATTTCTTTACAGAAACTTTACTTCCTAATCTGCTATCTATTGTCATAATGTTTGCACTTTTGTCCTTGCTTATGAGAAGTCTTACTAAGCGAATGGGTGGAAACTCCATGAGTTTCGGTAAGTCAAATGCAAAGGTATATGTACAATCTAAGCCAGGAAAAAGTTTTAAAGATGTAGCAGGACAAGATGAAGCAAAGGATGACTTGTCCGAAATTGTAGATTTTCTACATGATCCAAGTAAATATAGTGAAATAGGAGCTGTTTTACCTAAGGGTGTACTTTTAGTTGGCCCTCCTGGTACTGGAAAAACTTTACTGGCACAAGCTGTTGCTGGAGAAGCCAATGTACCATTTTTCTCGATGTCAGGTTCAGAATTCGTTGAATTGTTCGTAGGTATGGGGGCATCAAAAGTTAGAGATTTATTTAAACAAGCCAAGGAAAAAGCTCCATGTATTGTTTTTATAGATGAGATTGATGCTATAGGTAAGAAAAGAGATTCCCATGGTCTAAGTGGAAACGACGAAAGGGAACAAACTTTAAATCAGCTTTTAAATGAAATGGACGGTTTTGAAGGAAATACTGGAGTAGTTATTTTAGGGGCTACTAATAGACCTGAAATTTTAGACCCAGCTCTTACAAGACCAGGACGTTTTGACAGAAGAATTCCTGTTGAATTACCTGATTTAGCAGGAAGGGAAGCTATTTTAAAGGTTCATGCTAAAAAAATTAAAATACATCCTAATGTAGATTTTAAGCCTATAGCTTTAATGACTGCAGGAGCCTCTGGTGCTCAATTAGCGAATATTATTAATGAAGCTGCTTTAAGGGCAGTAAGATTTAATAGAAAGTTAGTTGCACAGGAAGATCTACAAGAATCTGTTGAAGTTGTTATTGCAGGACAACAAAAAAAAGGTATGGTTATATCTCCAAGAGAGAAAGAGCTTATTGCTTATCACGAAGTTGGTCACGCTTTAGTTGCAGCTATGCAAACTCATTCAGCGCCAGTTACAAAAATTACGATTATTCCGAGAACATCAGGTGCCTTAGGTTATACTATGCAAGTTGATGAAGAGGAAAAGTTCCTTATGAGTAAAGATGACCTATTTAGTAAGATTGTTACCTATACCGGTGGTAGAACTGCAGAAGAATTAATTTTCAACACAAAAACAACAGGTGCTGCAAATGATATTGAAATGGCAACAAGACTTGCTAGAGCCATGATTACTCAATATGGTATGACTGACGAATTTGGTATGGTAGCCTTAGATACTCAACAATCAATGTATCTTGATGGTGGCACTACTAGTAATGCTTCACCTGAAAAAGCTGCTGAAATTGATAATATGATTGAAAAGATCATGAAAGATGCACAAACCAAAGCTAGAAAAATCTTGACTGAAAACATTGATAAACTCCATGAAATTGCTAGATATTTAATTGAAAAAGAAACTATTACTGGCGATGAGTTTATGAATATTTTAGATTTAAAAGATGAAGAAGAAGAAAATGAAGAAAATTCTAATACGAATGAAGATACAATTGAAAATAGTACCGAAAATCTAAATGAAAATAGAACAGATAGTAATTCAAAGGACGATTTTAATTTAGATGATTGGGAAAATTTAGATGTTTAAAATAAAAAGGAAAGGCTAATAAACACGCCTTTCCTTTTTCTTATGTACCCTTCCCCTTCATTAATATTAAACCATATATGATATATTTTGCAAATATATATATAATATATATTATTTTTTAATTAACTTATTCCAATTTTTTTGACCACTCTTTAATATTGATGCTTCTTTTTCATTTCTTACTAAATATTTAGTAATTTCATTTCTTTTAGTGTGACCATTTAAATTTTCATCTACTATTATTATTGGATTTGTTCCTTTAAAGTCATATTGTCCAGATGCTACAACTATATATTGACTTTTTTCACTTTCATTGAAGTATTCCATTACTATGTTCCAGGATTTTTTTAATTCTTCAGTCCATTTTAATGGCTTTACTATTTTAAAGACTCCTGTCATATTGTAGATATTAGGAAGATCTTTTTTACTTAAACTATTTTTACTAAAACCATTTAGTCCCTTTTCTTTTATTATTTTAGGATAGTCTTTAAAGGCTACGTTCATATCTAAACCATTACCTGCCTTTCCTATTCCTGCAAAATTTCCCTTGTTGGTGTATTGCCAAATTCCAGTATTTTTGTCGATATAACTTGATTTTTTACTTATTGAATGTGTCCAATGTGCTACCCATTTATCAAATTCTTTTAAAGTTCTTCCTTGATAATTGTAAGAATAATCAAACGCATTATTAAACCAAGAACCCATTGTGTACAGACCAATATAGTAACCATTTTTTTCTATTTTATTCATAAAGGCTATGGCAATTTCCGTTTTTGTTTTTCTACTTAAATTAGCTTGAGAAGGATCTTCAAAGTCCAACCAAATTGGATATTCAAATTGTTTTCCTTTAATATTTTTAAGAAGATTACCTGCCTCATTTAATGCACCGGTTACTGTTTTTGAATACAAATACCAGTAAGTTCCTACCGGCATATTATATTTTTTACACTGCTCATAAATTACATTAAATTTTCCATCTACCGGTGTTACACCACTACCGGCTTTTATTATTACAAAACCTAGTCCGTTATCTTTTGCTTTCTTTATGTCTGACAAGTTGTTCCAAGCTGATAAGTCTACTCCTATTTTTTTCATTTTTTTACCTCCTCTTTATATATTTAGGAAGGTAAGTTTTTTTACTAAGACAAAAAAAGAAGTGAAATAAAATTCACTTCTTTAGTTTATTGATAGTCTTCCCCTATTAAGTAATTGTAAAAGGCTTTGTTACAATATATT